>JAXKFZ010000124.1:0-6759 GCA_036550635.1 Collinsella sp.
GACGGCGGCGAGGCTTGCTCGACGCGCCCTGCTCCGCCTGCTCATCAGTAGGCTGCTGGCCCTTGGCCTCGGCATCAACCTCAAGCTGCGGCTCAACAGGCTTCTGCTCGCGAGCCGCCGGCTCAACGGTCTTCTCGTCCTGGGTGGTCGAAACCGACTCGCCCTTCTCCTGACGCTTTACGGGATATGCACGTCCCGCAAAACCGCGACCAGGACGACACGAACCCGGAGCCTTCTTGGCAGACTCCTCAACATCGTCTGCAACCTCAGAAGACTCTTCAACCTCACGCGCGGCATCCTGCTGTGCAGTCTTAAAGTGAGCACCGCGACGACGCTTGGGCTCTTGGGCCTCCACGGGCTTTTGCTCCCTCGCGGGCTTCTGCGACTCGGCAGCAACCTCGGTCTCAACAGCCTCAGCATCCGTCTCACCCTTTTGAGCAACGGCGCGACGGAAGCGCTCCTGCTGGGCGCGGCGCTGCGCATCGCGCTTGCCACTCCCGCCAAAACCGCCGCGGCCGGCCTTGGCCGTAAAGGCGCGAACGACGCTCTCGTCAAGCAGCTCGTCGGTATCGACATGCTCGCGCGGAGCCGTTTCCACCGAAGCGGGCGCCTCGACAACGTCCTCGACGGCCTCTTCGGCAACCTCGACGGGCCGCTCCTGGGCATCGTTAATCTCGGCATTGATGGTATAGAACGCCGGGCGCCCGTTAATGCCGCTACCCTCGATCTTGGTCACGATCTTTGCCGCGATAAGCTCATCGCGCATCGCCTTGGTGTCGCACTCCTTATCGACGGAGCGGAAAATCTGCGCCAGCGCACTCGACTTAATCTTGAGCGCCTTGCGGCAAAGCAGGTCGTAGGCAACCAGCTTGGCACGCTCAGCAGAAAGCGACGTCTGGCTGCTCAGGCGCTCAGCCAGAGCATCGACATTTTGTTGGTTATCGGAATATACCGTCTTGGCCACGGGGCCCCTTTCATATGCACACATATACGTCTATATGGTACAACGCGCGCCCTTATCCACGCAAAACATCTGCGAGAACACTCGAGCGTCACCCGCTTTTGCATGAAAAAAGACCGAGCCCGCGAAGTCGCGGACCCGGTCTTTCCGAGTCATATAGATGTGACGTTCAACTCGTCAGGTCGACTAAGCCTTGGCGGCCTCGGCGTCGACAGGAGCCTCGGCAGCAGCAGCGCGGCCATACTCGGCCTTGCCCATCTCGGACCACTCGGGCTCCTCGTCGGGCATGGAGCCAGCCTCCTTGCCGAAGAACTCCTTGAGGCAGTTGACGGCGACGATGAGGCCCAGGACCATCAGCAGGACAGCGAAGACAAGCTGCAGGCCCTTGGTGGCGGCGACGGAGACGGCGGCCGTGGTGGCGGTAGCCGGGATGGTACCGAAGAAACCGTAGGCCTGGACGGCGGTCATGCAGCCCATGGCACTCTGAACCAGCGAGGTGAAGGTGCAGCAGAGCAGGAAGGCGACGGGCACGTAGAGCATCCAGCCCTTGCGGCCGGTGCACTTGCAGAACACGGCGAGGGTGATCATAGTCATGCCACCGAGCAGCTGGTTGGAAGCACCAAAGAGCGGCCAGATGTTGGCATAGCCACCAAAAGCGAGGGCGAGACCAGGAAGCAGGGTGACGACCGTGGCGAACCAGGGGTTGCCGAGGACCTTCATGTAGCCGGCCTGGGACTCGATGGCCAGGGCGTCGTTGGTCTGGGCAAAGAACTCGGAGAACGAGGTGCGGGCGATGCGGGCGACAGCGTCGAGCGAGGTCAGGGCCAGAGCGGAGACGTTCATGGTCATGAAGACAGTAGCGAGCGTGCCGTCAACACCGAAGGCCTG
The DNA here is from genome assembly GCA_036550635.1 of Collinsella sp. GTDB lineage: Bacteria > Actinomycetota > Coriobacteriia > Coriobacteriales > Coriobacteriaceae > Collinsella. The sequence continues at coordinate 1,850 of JAXKFZ010000124.1, forward strand.
CATGCAGCGGGAGATGCCAGCGGCGAAGATCTGGAACGGGGTGGAAGCGACACCGGCGTTGAGGGCGCCGGTACCGGCGGTGTTCATGTCGGAGAACATGATGCCGGCGACGATGATGGCAAGGATGCCGACGAAGGACTCGACGATCATGGCGCCGTAACCGACCTTGACGGCGTCCTGCTCCTTCTCGACCTGCTTAGAAGAGGTGCCGGAAGAAACGAGGCTGTGGAAACCGGAGAGAGCACCGCAAGCGACGGAGACGAACAGGACCGGGAACATCATGCCGGAGGCAGTGGAGAAGCCGGTGAAGACCGGAGCGGTCATCGTAGCCTGACCGTTGACGCCCAGGACGACGATGCCGAGGACAGCGCAGACGATCATGACGATCATCATGATGGAAGTGAGGTAGTCACGCGGGGTCTTGAGCATCTGGATGGGCATAGCGCCAGCGAAGACCAGGTAGACCATGACGACGGCGAACCACTGGAACTTATCCAGGTAGACCGGGAACTGCATACCGACGGCGAACATGAGAACCATGAGGACCACGCCGGTGACGAACTCGGCAGCGCCGGTGAGGTTGAACTTCTTCTGGGCCCAACCAAAGGCGATAGCGACGAAGGTGAACAGGATGGAGATGGTACCAGCGCAGCCGGCGGCATAGGACTTGGTGAAGTCGATGGCACCGGTAGCAGCACCAGAAGCGTCAACGGCCGGGGTGAACATGAACGTCTTGCAGACCATGTCGGTGAAAGCGGCGATGACGATGATGCAGAACAGCCAGCAGAACAGCAGGAACAGGCGACGGCCGGTCTTGCCGATGTACTTCTCGATGAGCTGAGCGAGCGACTTGCCGTTGTTCTTCATCGAAGCGTACAGGGCACCAAAGTCGTGGACGGCACCAAAGAAGATGCCGCCGACGAGGACCCAGAGCACGACGGGCAGCCAGCCAAAGGCCATGGCGACGATCGTACCCGTGACAGGGCCAGCACCGCAGATCGAGCTGAACTGGTGCGAGAACGCGGTGAAGGCGGAGACGGGCGAGAAGCTCTTGCCGTCCTTCATGCGCTTGGCCGGCGTGAGGGCCTCTTTGTCAACGCCCCATTTGTTGGCCAGCCATCGGCCATAGCCCAGATAGCCGCAGGCGAGCACCGCCGCGGCCACAACCATGAGCAAAACTCCGTTCATTACATTTCCTCCTCTAAAAAGAACTTCCTAGACATAAAAAATGAGGGCCGTCGGTTGCGCTCGACGGCCCTCATCTTTATCAGCCGCCCGTTATCGTACGGGCTAGCTGTATGTGCTAACCCGCATCAGATAATTACTACGCTGATAATGTTTAGCTGATGCGTGAACATGTCTAAGAAATCCTCTTCAATCATGATGCGAACGATCCGTGCGTGTTCACATCCCCCAGTGGTTGAAAAGGAGTATGAAACTTTAGTTGCCTAAAGTCAACGCAAATATGTAATGAATTTTCAGCTTTTTTTGAATTTCTTGGTATAAAACGCCACTGACCTCGGACTTTACCCGACAAAAGTTTTTGCATGAGAGTTGCCCCTCGGGAGCGGGCGGGCGTATACAAGGTTTCCTGCTCTACAGTCCTGCTCGCACGGAGAGCACATTAAGTGCTCTCCGGCTCGTGCGGAACTCGCGATAAACCTTGTATACGCCCGCCCGCTCCCGAGGGGCTCCCATCCCAAATGCGGAGCAAAGCTCCGCACGCTAACTTTTCTTTCAGCTAAAGCATGCCGGAAATTCGACGCAGCTGGCTAACCTTGTCGGACGTTGTCGACGCCGATCCGGCTCAGAAGCCGCATCGATACAGAAAGGTCCCCGACCGGAGGGGCCGGATATAAGGTTTATCGCGAGTTCCGCACGCAAAGAAGGCCACTTAATGTGGCCTTAGTCTTGCGCAGGACTGTAAAGCAGGAAACCTTATATCCGGCCCCTCCGTCCGGGGACCGCGCCGTACCAGCTACAGCGTCATGTTTGGATCGGCGTCGACATCGAACGGCGAGATTTCGCCTCGGTCGAATTTACGGCGAGCGACCTCCGCGATCATGGCGGCGTTATCGGTACAGGCAGACAAGGGCGGCACCGTTACGCGAATCCCCTGACGCCCAAGCTTCTTGATCATCATCTCGCGCAGATGCGGGTTGGCCGAGACGCCGCCACCGATGCAGTATTCCTTGCATCCGGTAGCGTGCAGTGCGTTTTTGGCCTTCTTGTACTGCACGTCAAAGACAGCTGCCTCAAACGAAGCTGCCAGATCGGGCAGGTGAATCGTGCGCCCGGCCTTGGTCTCCTGTTCAATGTAGAGCGTCACAGCGGTTTTAAGGCCCGAAAGCGAGAAGCGATAGTCTCCCCTGCTGTTAAGCGCACGGGGGAAATCGATCGCCTTGGGGTTGCCCGTCTCGGCCAGCTTGGAAATGATGGGGCCACCGGGATAGCCCAGACCCAACGCCTTGGCTACCTTGTCGAAGGCCTCGCCCACAGCGTCGTCGAGCGTCTCACCGAGCACCTCGTAGTCGCCCCACGCCTTCACGTGCACGAGCATGGTGTGCCCACCCGAGACAAGCGTGAAGATAAACGGCGGTTTGAGGTCGGGTTGCGCCAGCAGGTTGGCAAACAGATGCCCCTCCAGATGGTTGACGCATACGAGCGGCTTACCGGCAGCGTAGGCAAAGCCTTTGGCAAAGGCAACGCCCACCACGAGGGCGCCCACCAGGCCCGGACCCTGTGTCACGCCCACGGCGGCAAGCTCGCTGGGAGCAATGGCTCCACCCTCAAGACCAAGCGATGCTGCGGCATCCTCGAGCGCCGCATCCACGACACTCACAATCACCTCAACGTGTTTGCGCGAGGCGATCTCGGGCACCACGCCGCCAAAGCGGGCATGAAAATCAATCTGTGTCGACACCTGGTTGGCCAGCATATTGCCATCCGCATCGATAATCGCCACGGCCGTCTCGTCGCAGGAACTCTCGATAGCGAGCACCAGGCGGCGGCGCTCAATTTCGGCGCGCTCCCCCTCGGAGCGCCCAGGCGCAGGCGGCGGCCATACGCGTTGCTCGGCTGCCGTCGGCTCGGGCGAGGCGTTATCGACCGGAAGTACGAGGGGAAGTGGGGCCGTCATGACGATGGCGTCTTTGCCGACACCGTAGTAGCCACGACGACGACCCACCTCGGTAAAGCCCAGAGCGGCATAGAGCGCAATCGCGCCCTCGTTGCCGTCCTCGACCTCGAGCGAAGCCGTGGTGCAGCCGAGCATCTGGGCATCATAGCTCACATGCGACAGCAGCTTGCGGGCAATGCCCTCACGGCGATGTGCCGAGTCGACGGCGACATCCAGAATCTGCACATCACCGTCCACGACCATACCGCCGGCAAGGCCCAGCAGCTTGCCGTCGTCGTGTGCCACCCACCAACTGCGCGGCGCAGCGACGTCCTCGCCCAGTTCGGACAGGAACATGCCCGGCGTCCACGCCTCGTGTCCGGCACCTTCAAAGCAGGCAGCCTCTAGCGCGCTCGCGCCCTCGGCATCCGCCGCGCCCATGGGACGGAACTGCAGATGACGACCGGCGAGCTCATCGGCAACGCCCGTAATTTCGCTCTGCGCACTCTCGGCAAGACCAAGACGCTTGCGCTCGTTTTCCTCGGCATCCGAAAGGCGCGTGTAAATCGGCAGGACGCGAGCCGGATCGCCGTCACCCGCAGCGTGCGCGAGCAGCAAGCCCTCGCCCGAAGGCCACCACAGGTCGCGCTCCACGCAGCGGGCGGTCTCGTCCTCACCCAACAGCTTGCCATAGCGCACGAGACCGTCACCAGTCAGCTGAACCTGGTCCCAGTCCGCTGCTTGGCGCCACTCATCGAGCGCCACGGCGACCTTGACCACGTGCTCGCGCTCAAATTGACGCTCGGGACCCTCATCGACCAGCATATACAGCGCCGGATATACCTCACCGCGCATAGCATCGGCCAAGATACCAAGCTTGCCGCGCACGCCAGCCTTCCACGCCGTCCAAGCGCAAGCGTCAAGCGTCGACACGCCCAGCAGCGGAACATTGGCACCGCGCGCGAGGCCCTTGGCAGTGGAGATGCCGATGCGCACACCCGTAAAGGACCCCGGACCGCGACCGACCACGTAGCAACCAACATCGCTGCGATCCAGACCGGCTTGAGCCAGCACGCCATCAACGGTATTCACGAGCTCAACGTTGGCGTGACGGCGACACATGTGGTCGCCACTCGCGAGCTTCGTCTCGCCCGCCTGACCATCAATCCAACTTGCCGCGCAGGCAAGCATGTCGGTCGAGGTATCGAGCGCCACCACCAGCGCGTTGTCGTTATGCAAGCTCATCTTGTACAGCCTTATCAATCAAATGGGAAAGCTCCATTGCACGGTCACCGTGCGCCTCAAGCGTTATCGTTCGCACATCGCTGTCGCCCTCATCACGCTTGAGCGTCACCGAAAGATACTCATCCGTCAGCTCGTCCTGGAATTGTTCGCCCCATTCCAGCAGGCAAGCACCCTCGTAGCCCAGCACATCGAAAATGCCCGTATCCTCGAGCTCGTAGGCATGCTCCAGGCGGTATAGATCAAAGTGAAACAGCGGAATACGACCTTGATCGTGAACGGCCATGAGCGCAAACGTAGGGCTCGTAACCATATGCTCATCGCCCAGCCCGCGCGAGACGCCCTTGGTAAAGTGAGTTTTGCCCACTCCCAGGCCACCGGTCAGGATGAGCACATCGCCGTCCTCAAGGCACGGTGCAATTAGCTCGCCAAAGTACTCCGTATCGGCAGCGCAAGTCGTTTTGTAAGTACCTACCCCCAGGCGCTCCAGGGACATATATGCTCCTTATTATTCCGAGGCGTCCTCTGGTGCGGGATGTCGCTCCAGATA
>JAXKFZ010000125.1:0-3580 GCA_036550635.1 Collinsella sp.
ATGGAACGAGCCGAGCGTCAGGTTGTCACCATACTCGAGCACGGCACGCTCGACCGTGCCCACGCGACGACGAGCGTCGGCAATGGCGAGCTCCTGTGCGGCGGCCCGCATACGGCGGCTGCGCTCGGCCATAACCTCGGGTGGCACCTGGTCGGGCATGTCGGCAGCAAGGGTACCGGGACGCTTGCTGTAGCGGAACACGTGCATACGCGAGAAACCCACACGGCGGCACAGCGCCAGCGACTCCTCGAACTCCTCGTCCGTCTCACCAGGAAAACCGACGATGACATCGCACGAAAGGGACGCCTGGGGCAAGTTGGCGCGAATCATACGCACCGTGTCCTCAAAGGCCTCGGCGCTATAGGGACGGCCCATGCGATACAGGGTCGCAGTGCAGCCGGACTGCACGGGCAGGTGCAAAAACGGGGCGATACGCTGCGGATAGCGCGCCATAACCTTAAGCAGGCGCTCGGAGATATCCATGGGCTCGACCGAGGAAATGCGCACATGCGGAATAGACGTGCGCTCCATGATGGCCTCGAGCAGCTCATCGATTTCGACGTGCTCGTCGGTCGCGCTCTTGCCATCGTAGGCACCCAGGTTCACACCGGTCAGCACCACCTCGGGCACGCCGGCCTCCTGGGCCTCGCGAACTTGCTCGAGCACGGACTCGACGGGCACGGAGCGCTCGGGGCCGCGTGCCTTCCACACAATGCAATAGGTGCAGCGATGGTTGCAGCCGTCCTGAATCTTCACGCCCAGGCGAGAGCGACCGAGCGCATCGACCACCTCGCCATCGCTGCAGGCGGGAACGCTATCGGATTCGACACCCAGCACCTCGCAGACGCGCTCGGCGACGTCAATCTTGGACGGCTCGGCGATCACGCGATCGGAGAGCTCCAGCAACTCCTCGGGATGCAAATTGACCACGCATCCGGTCACGACCACATAGGGCTCGTTTGGATGGGCCAGCGCATGACGGACGGCCTTACGGGTCTTAGCCTCGGCCTCGCCCGTAACGGCACAAGTGTTAATGACGATCAGATCGGCATCCTGGGGCTCCACAATAGCAAAGCCCAAGCGCATAAGATCAGCAGTGATACGGTCAGACTCAACCCGGTTGACACGGCAGCCGAGGTTGACGACGGAAATATGGGGTGCGAGCACGCGGGCTCCTTAATCGAGGATATCGTCGAGGGCACTCTTGATACGGTCGGTCACCGACTTCTTACCAGAAGCGACGTCATCGCCCATCTCATCGGCAAAAGCACGGAGCAGCTCGCGCTGCTTATTGGAAAGATTGGTGGGAACGACCACGCGCAGTTGCACGATCAGGCGGCCACGCGAACCGCCACCGCCAATGCGCGGCATGCCGTAATTATTGACGCTCACGGTGTCGCCGTACTGGGCGCCGGCGGGAACCGTCACCTTAACGACCTCGTCGGGCATAATGCCCTCGACCTCAATCTCGCAGCCGAGCGCAGCCTGCGCAATCGAGATATCGCTCACCAGGTACAGGTCATCACCGTTGCGCTTAAAGCGCTCATGGTCGGCGACGCGCACGTTGACAATCAGGTCGCCCGAAGGCTCGCCGCGAAGGCCGGCCTCGCCAAAGCCGCTCACACGAAGCTGGCGACCGGTCGAAACGCCGGCGGGAATATCGATGTCGATCTTTTCGTGCGAAGGCGTGCGGCCTTGACCGTCGCAGGTCTCGCAGGGATGATCGATAACCGTGCCCTCGCCATGGCAGTCGGGGCAAGGCGAGGAAGACTGAACCTGGCCCAAAAACGATCGCTGAACCGTCGTGACGTAGCCCGTACCGTGGCAGCGGCCGCACTGCTTTTCCTGTGCGCCCTCTGCCCTACCGGTGCCATTGCAGTCCTCGCAAGGAGCAAGGCGGTCATAGCTGATTGTCTTTTTGCAGCCGAGCGCCGCCTCCTCGAGCGTCACCGAAAGCGAGATGGCCATATCACGTCCGCGACGACGCTCACGACGGCTGCGGGCGCCACTGCCGGCACCGCCGCCAAAGAACGACGAGAACAAGTCGTCCATGCCCATGCCACCAAAGATATCGTTGATATCGACGTAGCCGGAGCCACCGGGGCCGTCGGCAGTGCCGTAACGGTCGTAGTTAGCACGCTTCTGCTCATCGGAAAGAACGGAATATGCCTCGTTGAGCTCTTTGAACTTAGCCTCGGCCTCGGGGTCGTCCGAAACGTCCGGGTGTACGGTACGGGCCTTCTTTAGAAACGCGCGCTTAATCGTCCGCGCGTCGGCATCCTTGTCGACGCCAAGCACCTCGTAGTAATCCCTATTTTCCGACACGACCGAATCCTTCCGACTTTCATTATTGTCACAGTGCGTCCTATACCCAAGCTGGGCCGGCCGCAAACAGAGGGTTTGATGTTATTGCATTGCGTAGGGCGAAAGCATGGCACGTTGCGAGCAGCTCGCAAACCAAACCGACACGAGCGCAAACATAAATCCGTTGGCAAAACCGTTGGCAAACTGCATCGCGCCGCGCTTCCACCACAGCAGGCTGCGGTGCAGCACGCCGTCCGAGAGCACCATGAACAGGCCCATGGCAAACGGAATAAAGCACATCACGGCAAAGGCCGAGAACACGCCCGAGATGGCCGATAGCACCAAAAACGGCGCCACGATGCCCATCAGGTAAAAACCGGTACGGGCCTTGCCTTCCAGGCGCTCGGCCTCAACATGGGCCCGACCGACCAGATCACCGCCAGAGGCGCCGTTGGTGCCGGCGTGACCCATGCCGCCAATACGGACCTCGTCGCCATCGTGCGTGCCGGCGGGAAACTCAATCGTCTGCTCGGAGGTCACACGGGTTCGCCCGCTGCCGCCGCAATCGGGACAGGGGTCGGCGACGACCTTACCGGAGCCACCGCACTCAGGGCAGACAGACTGGAACGTGCCGGCACCAAACAGAAAGGACAGGTCGACATCGATGTGGCCGCGACCGCCGCAGCTCGGACAGGTATGTGCATGCTCGGACGAAACAGAGCCCGAACCGCCGCAGTGACCACAGGTATCGAAGCGCGTATAGCGGACGGTCTTGCGGGCACCGCCCTTGGCCTCCTTGGCGTCGAGCTTAATATCGACGACCACGTTGGCGCCGTTCTCGGGATTATAGGCAGCCTGCCCGCGACGCGGCTGACCCCAGGCGCCACCAAAGGGAAAGCCGCCCTCAAAGGGATTGCCGTAGCCCGCGCTGCCGGCGTAACCGCCGCCATAGGGCGAAGCCGTGGGAGCGCCGGCAAAGGGATTGCCCGAGCGCATGGCGTCGTAGCGCGCGCGCTTCTGCTCGTCCGAAAGCACAGCATAGGCCTCGGAAACCTCTTTGAACTTTTCCTCGGCATCCGGTTCTTTGTTGACGTCCGGATGGAGCTTGCGGGCCTTTTGCTGGAAGGCTTTCTGTATATCACGCGAGGTGGCGTCCTTGGAGACACCCAAAATCTCGTAGTAATCTTTTTCGTTCATCGTCGCCATGCGCGGCAACCTCCTGCTCACAGCAGCGTATATATTGCGGTAATTCTACCCGAGCGGCCTAGGCTAGACC
>JAXKFZ010000126.1:0-3732 GCA_036550635.1 Collinsella sp.
CCAGTACCACCCCGAGGCCTCGCCTGGCCCCACCGATGCCCACTATCTCTTTACCGCCTTTACGCGACTCATGGACGGCGAGGAGAACTACCTGGACATCGACACCGCGAAGGACCGCCTGGCTGGCTGGAATTTCGCCGACGATGGTTCCGCCGTTCTACCGAACGGCGGACCGGTCGACGCTGCGGCTGCATCTGGCACATCATCTTGCCGTTCTGCTTCGGACGCGCGGGCATAAGCCCAGCGCGCCCTCGCATCACGGCAACCTGATGCACCAGCTGCACCCTCGCTGACTTTTTCAAAACATTGAGTCAGCCTCTCTAGGAGGTTTTAAACATGCCGAAACGTACTGACATCAAGCGCATCCTCGTCATTGGTTCGGGCCCCATCGTTATTGGCCAGGCCTGCGAGTTCGATTACTCCGGCGCCCAGGCCTGCAAGGTGCTCAAGGAGGATGACTTTGAGGTCATCCTGGTCAACTCCAACCCGGCGACCATCATGACCGACCCGGGCCTTGCCGACCGCACCTATGTCGAGCCCATCACCGCCGAGTTTATCGAGCGCGTGATCAAGAAAGAGCATCCGGATGCGCTGCTGCCCACGCTGGGCGGCCAGACCGGCCTCAACGCCGCCGTTGAGCTGGCAAAGGACGGCACGCTGGACAAGTACGGCGTCGAGATGATCGGTTGTGACCTGGCCGCTATCGAGCGCGGCGAGGACCGCAAGCTCTTTAACGAGGCCATGGCCGAGATCGGCCTGGAGGTCGCGCGCTCCGGCTATGCCTACAGCGTGGAAGACGCCGAGGCCATTGCCGAGCGCGTGGGCTACCCCTGCGTGCTGCGCCCGAGCTTTACCCTCGGCGGCGCCGGCGGCGGCATCGCGCACACCCACGAGGAGCTCGTCTCCATCGTGAGCCAGGGCCTTGAGCTTTCGCCCGCCCACGAGGTGCTGGTCGAGGAGTCCATCGAGGGCTGGAAAGAGTACGAGATGGAGGTCATGCGTGACCACGCCGGTAACGGCATCATCGTGTGCTCCATCGAGAACCTCGACCCCATGGGCGTGCACACCGGCGACTCCATTACCGTGGCGCCGGCGCAGACGCTCTCCGACCTTGAGTATCAGCGCATGCGTGTGGCCTCGCTCGCCATTCTGGAGAAGATTGGCGTCGAGACCGGCGGCTCCAACGTGCAGTTTGCCGTGAATCCGCAGACCGGCCGCCTCATCGTCATCGAGATGAACCCGCGCGTGAGCCGTTCGTCCGCGCTGGCTTCCAAGGCCACGGGCTTCCCCATCGCCAAGGCCGCCGCACGTCTGGCCGTGGGCTACACGCTCGACGAAATCGTCAACGACATCACCAAGGCCACGCCCGCCTGCTTTGAGCCCACAATCGACTACTGCGTGGTCAAGGTGCCGCGCTTTGCCTTCGAAAAGTTCAAGGGTACCGACCCCACACTCACCACGCGCATGAAGGCCGTGGGCGAGATCATGGCGATCGGCCGCACCTTTGAGGAGGCCTTCGGCAAGGCCATGCGCTCGCTGGAGGACGGTCACCAGGGCATTTGCGCCGGTGGCAAGGAGGGTGCGGACAAACTGAGCGACGACGAGCTCGCCCAGGCCGTTGCCACCCCGACCGAGCACCGTATCTTCTTTGTGGTCGAGGCCCTGCGCCGCGGCTGGGACGTCGCGCGCATCCATGCCATCTGCGGCATCGACCCGTGGTATCTCAACCGCATCAACGACATGGTGCAGGTTCAGGAGAGCATCCGCGGCCTGCGCGTGGAGGATATCGACGCCGACGCGATGCGCCTGCTTAAGCAGTATGGCACGAGCGACGCCGAGATTGCCGCGCTGACCGGCTCGGATGAGCGCTTTGTACGCGCCTACCGCAAGGGTCTGGGCGTGGTCCCCAGCATGAAGACGGTCGATACCTGCGCCGCCGAGTTCTCGAGCGCCACCGAGTACCACTACAAGACCTACGAGAACATTTACCGCACGAGTCCGGTCGCCAAGAAGTGCGTGGCTCCCGACGAGACCACGCCGGCGGCCAAGCCCAAGGCGATGATTCTGGGCGCCGGCCCCAACCGCATTGGCCAGGGCATTGAGTTTGACTACTGCTGCGTGCATGCGAGCTATGCGCTGGCCGCCCGCGGCTTTGAGACCATCATGGTCAACTGCAACCCCGAGACCGTCTCGACCGACTACGATACGTCCGACCGCCTGTACTTTGAGCCGCTGACCTACGAGGACGTCATGGATGTCATCGATGTCGAGCGCCCTGACGGCGTCGTGGTGACGCTCGGCGGCCAGACCCCGCTTAAGCTGGCGCGCATGCTCGAGGAGAGCGGCGTCAACATTATGGGCACCAAGCCCGATGCCATTGACTTTGCCGAGGACCGCGAGCGCTTTGCCGCCCTGCTCGACAAACTGGGCATTATGTACCCGCCGGCGGGCCAGGCCACCTCGTTTGAGGAGGCCGAGGCCGTTGCCGCGCATATCGGCTACCCGCTGCTGGTGCGTCCGAGCTACGTGTTGGGCGGCCGTGGCATGATGATCGCCTACGATGCCGAGCATCTGCGCGATTACATGGCCGAGGCCGCGCGCATCAGCCCCGACTACCCGGTGTACCTTGACCGCTTCCTGGAGGGTGCGATCGAGTCCGACGTCGACGCCCTGTGCGACGGCGAAGAGGTCTACATCGGCGGCATTCTGGAGCATATCGAGGAGGCCGGTATCCACTCCGGCGACTCCGCGACTTGCATTCCGCCGTTCAGCTTTAGCGAGAGCCTGCAGGCAAAGCTTCGCGAGACCACGCGCCGCATTGCGATGGCACTGGGCGTGCGCGGTCTTGTCAACGTGCAGTACGCCATTAAGGGCGAGACCGTTTACGTGATCGAGGCCAACCCGCGCGCGAGCCGCACCGTGCCGTTTATCTCCAAGGCCACCGGCGTGCCGCTGGCCAAGTGCGCGGCACGCATCATGGCGGGCGATTCTATCGCCAGCCTGGGCCTGCCGAGCGACGAGCGTCAGCTCGATTGGTTCTGCATGAAGGAAGCCGTTATGCCCTGGGGCCGTTTCCCCGGTGCCGACGTCATCCTGGGGCCCGAGATGAAGTCGACGGGCGAGGTCATGGGCATTGCCAAGAGCTATCCCGAGGCATACGCCAAGACGCAGCTGGCAATCGATTACAAGCTGCCCGATCCTAGCAGCGGCAAGGTGTTCATCAGCGTGTGCGACCGCGACAAGCGCCATATCCTTTCGGTCGCGCGCATCCTGCGCTACCTAGGCTTTGACATCTGCTCCACCGAGGGCACGGCGCGCGTACTGCGCGGCGGAAACGTGACCTGCGAGGTCGTGGAGAAGATCAGCGGTCCGCACGACGGCGAGCGCCCCAACATCGGCGATCTGATTGCCGATGGCAAGATCGCGGTGATCGTCAACACGCCGTACGGCCCGGGTTCGCGCGGCGACGGCTACCTGCTGCGTACCGAGGCCGTGCGTCGCGGTGTGACCTGCGTGACGGCGATGTCTGCCGCCAACACCTACGTGAGTGCCATCGAGGCCGTGCGCGAGGACCAGCAGGGTCACGGCAGTGCCAACGACATGGGCATGGACGTCATCGCCCTGCAGGACCTGCCGCAGCACACGGTGTAGTTGACCTGGCCGGCCGGGGCGGCAGCCGGACACTTTCTCTCGGAAACTGGGCTTCGCGAAGTTTTCCGAGAGAAAGGACCG
>JAXKFZ010000127.1:0-5424 GCA_036550635.1 Collinsella sp.
ATTACGCTGAACGGCTCAACTAGAAGCTAACGTCGAAGCCAGCGCCAGCGCCCTCTTCATCGGTGGTCGGCACGCCCTTTGCCTTGTTGTAGGCAAAGATCAAGACGATCGGCACGATGAAGGCGATGAGATTGCCAGCCACATACCACACGAGCGTCTCGGGCGTAACGATGAGCAGGCCAAGCACGCCGGTCAGACCCTGACCGATGGCGCGCACCTCAAAGAGCTTCACGAAGGCACCGCCGCAGCCTGCACCGATGCAAGCGCAGACGAACGGAATGATCGAGTAGCGCATGTTTGCAGCAAAGATTGCGGGCTCGGAGATACCGACCAGCGTCGGGATAAAGGACGACATGCAGATGTTGCGCTCTTTGGAATGCTTCTTGTGAATGAGGTACATGCCGATGGCGCCGCCGCCCTGGGCGATGATGGAAACCGACCAGATTGCCTGGATGTAGTTGAAGCCAGTCGTGGCAACGAGGTTTGCCTCGATACCCTGGATGAACTGATGCGTACCGGTAACGACGAGCGGCTGCAGGAATGCGGCAAAGACAAAGGCACCGAAGACGCCCATCCTGTTGTACAGGATATCGATTACGCCGGCGAGGACGTCGCCGATCAGGTTGCCGAGCGGGCCGAACACGGTGAACAGGGCAACGTTAGCAAGAATCAGGGTAACGGTCGGGACAAAGACAAACGAGACGACCTCGGGGATGTACTTCTGGGCAATCTTTTCGACCTTGGCCATAAACCAGGCAGTCAGGATTGCAGGGAATACGCCGCCCTGGAAAGCAACCATGGGAATGGAGAGCGGACCAAAGTTCCAGTACTCAGCACCCGTCGGGTCCATAACGAACGTGTTGCGGTTCATAAGGCTCGGGTGAACCATGACGATACCGACGAGGATGCCCAGAATCGGGTTACCGCCAAAACGCTTGACTGCGCTGTACATAACCAGGACAGGCAGGTAGTCGAACGTGGTGGCGATAATGGCAAAGAAGCTTGCGAGGTTCTTGAGGAACTCGCTGTGATCGGCGAGGCTACCTTCCATGCCAAAGAGGCCGTTGGCAACGATCAGCGACTTAAGGCCGATGATGATAGCAGCGCCGACGAAGGCGGGAATGATGGGGATAAAGATGTCCGAGAATACCTTGAGGACCGAGAAGAACTTGCCCTTCTTGTCCGCCTCGGCGCCCTTGACCTCGGAAGCGCTAATCTCCTTAACGCCCGTCAGGGCCATAAACTCATCGTAAACCTTGTTGACGGTACCGGTACCGAAAATGATCATGAGCTGGCCGCTGTTGTACAGCACGCCCTTGACGCCATCGATGTTCTCGAGCTCGGCCTTGTTGTATTTGCTCGTATCCTTGAGCACCAGACGCAGACGGGTCACGCAATGCGTGGCGCCCTCGATGTTCTCCAGTCCGCCGACGTTGTCGACGACTTGCTGGGACACTGCCTTGTAGTCCATGTTCCTCTCCATTCCTTTTCTAAATCATAAAACGGTTCGTTGCCGCTACAGAGACGCGATCGTTGCGTTTGCGCACTTGAGCGCACCGTCGGTGACGGTAAGCGCCACACCCTGGCCCTGCTTGTTGCAGAAGCGAGCGTTGAGCGCAACATCATCGACAAAGATGGTCGCGATGTCGTCGTCGACGACCAGACGCACATGGTGAGTGCCCTCGCCCTTAAAGAACAACGGACGCTCGAGGCCCATGTTGTTGACCTGGAACCACGGGTACTGGGGAGCCGGCGTGAACTCGAGCTTGCCCTCGCGCAGGTTGGCGCGGAACTCATAGGCAAGACCGGTCTCGGCGTCCTCGGCGAACTTGACCGAGAAGCCGGCAGCGTTACCGCCGAGCTCAATGTCGGCATCGAGCAAGTAGGTGGAGCCGGCATCCGCGGCGAGCACCTGCTCGACCTTGCCCGACTCGCAGGAGAGCTCGAAGGCTTCGACAGCCTTGCCCTCGCCAAAGGCGCCGAGCATGCTCTCGGGAAGCTTGGTGCCGAGCGTTCCGTCGGCACGCTGAACGATCTCGAGGGGCATAAAGGTGCCACCCCATAGGTAAGAGCTGGGGTCGCCGCCCTCGTCACGCGTAGGAACCCAACCAAAGAGAACGCGACGCTCGCCATCGAATGCGGTGCGAGCGGCGTAGTACGCGCGGCCGTCGAAGGAGTCGTCAGCGGGGGTAATCCAAGGACCGTTGATGGACTTGGACATGCGGTAACGGGTCTTGTTGCCGTCGCTGTACTCGGAAAAGACGAGGTACCACCAGTCGCCCATCTTAAAGAGATCAGGCATCTCAAACATGGTGTACAGGCCCGGGTTCCACCAGTCGCCCTGGAACTCCCAGTTGGTCAGATCCTTGGAGGTGAACTTGACCAGGCGGCCGGTCATCAGACGCTTGTCCTCGCCCACACGCGTGCCGAGGATGAGCATGTACTCTTCGTTCTCCTCATCCCAAAGCACAAAGGGATCGCGCCAGTTGCGGTCATCGTAACCCTCCTGGGGCGGAAGCAGCGTCTCGGCGATGTTCTTCTCCCACTTGACGGCGTCGTCGCTCGTTGCGTGAAGAAGAACCTGCTTCATCAAACGTGCGCGGACCTTATCGCGATTGCAACCAGTGTAGAGCGCATGGTACTTGTCGCCCACCTTAAACACCGTGCCGGCATAAATGTACTGGTCGACTTCCTCGTCGCCGCCGCGCTCAAGGCTCTCGCCAAAGTCCTTGTAGTTGACGAAATCCTTGGTCGTAGCGAGTGCCCAGCCAAACGGCTCTCCGAAAGGTTCGGGGTTACGCGTGTCACGCTGATGATAGAGATAGAACGTGCCGTCCTCGCCGTACGGCATGATGTCGCCTACCCAAATTCCCTCAGGCTGGTAATACACCTTGTGCATCCGAGACTTCCTTTCCACGACATACTAACTCGGTACAATGGCAAGATATGTCAATCGTTTTCATATGTCAAACGTTTTCACGCCAATACGTCTTTTCGCAGTTCCAGTCGTCGGCAAACGGTTGACATATGCCGGTGAACGGTCATCAGAGGCGTTTGAGGAATTCTTTTGGCACGGGATGAACTACGCGGTTTTGCCCTCAATGAGTTCAACGGGGAGCTTGATATTCGATTCGGGATTATCGCCGTTAATAAGAGCGATGATGGATTGCGCCGCGAGCTCTCCGATGCGATCGATATCTTGACGTACGGTTGTTAAGTCAGGCATAAACGTCATAGTTCGGCGAGCACCATCCGCGCCCACGACCTTAATATCGTCTGGAGCGCTCAAGCCGCGCTGCTTCATCACGTTGAGACAGATGGCCGCCATCGTATCGTCTCCCGCAAAGATGCCGTCAATATCGGGGTTCTCATCGAGGATCTTCGCAACGACCGCGCCCTTTTCGTCGTCGGGCTTAACGAACTCAACCTCACGGACAAGCGCGGACAAACCGGCCTGCTCAACAACATCGAGGTAGGCATCGGTACGCTTATTGGCAGGCATGCGCATGCGGCTATTGCTGCGCAGGCACAGGATACGCCTGCAGCCGTCATCAATCAGACGGCGCGTGGCGAGCTCGCCAATGCCATAGCTGTCACTTGCAATCTGGACAGAGCCCTCGCCAAGATCGCAGTCGATGCCAACCAGGCTCAAGCCCATCTCGGCATATGCCTCGGCACCGATATTGAGGGAGTTGACGATGACGCCGTCGACCATATTGCGGCGGAGCATGTCAATATAGGAACGCTCAAGATCGGGTCGATTGGCGCTGTTGCACAGCAACATCTTAAAGCCATTTTCCGCCAACGTGCGCTCGACCGCCTGCACAACCTGAGCATGGAACGGGCTGCTCACAAAGGGAACGATCATACCGATAAGATTAAGGCGACCGTTGAGCATGGCACGGGCGATATCGTTGGGCGTATAGTTGATGCGCTCCATCGCGGCATGGACCTTATCGCGGGTCTCTTGGCTAATATAGCCGCGATTATTCAGCACGCGAGATACCGTAGTAGGCGAAACCCCCGCCACCGCTGCAACTTCCTTGATGCCAGGCTTAGCAGAATCCTTAGAACGAGCGCCCTCGCGAGCCATAGCACCCTCCCCCATCAACATGTCATACGTTTACATACGAACAAAGCATACCCCAACAACAGCGGGAAGACGGTAACAGCACAAGTAAGTAAACGACTCATCCAAATAATTAGGAGAGTTCCGCCTAAAGGGTGACTACACAGGACCCCCGCCGGGCCGCTTTGGGTTACTTTCCAAAACATTTCCGCAGGACGCAAAGGGCTCCGCCGCGCGAAGCGCGCAGCGAAGCCCTTTGCATGTCCGAGGACGTTTTGGAAAGTAACCCAAAGCGGCCCGGCGATCCTGCGGGAGTTAAACCCCTTTAGAACTTGTCGTGGAAGGTACGCGCAATGACCTCGTCCTGCTGCTCCTTGGTGAGCGTGTGGAAGTTCACGGCATAGCCGGAAACGCGGATGGTCAGCTGCGGATACTTCTCGGGGTGAGCCTGAGCGTCGAGCAGCGTCTCACGGTTGAAGACGTTGATGTTCAGGTGGTGGCCACCCTTCTCGGCGTAAGCGTCGAGCATGTGGACCAGGTTATCGGCCTGGGTCTCGGAAACTTCAGAAACCTTCATAATGTGTCTCCTTCGATTAATAGGCGCCGGCCGAAACCGGCGCGCTAATCAGTAATCGTTATTGTTAGTATAGCACTAACAATAGTTACTCGCCCAGCTGATCAAGGTCGATATCGCCAAAGAACACCTGGTCCTCCTTGCCGAGCGCACTCGGGATGATGGAGAAGGTGTTGGAGATGCCGTCCTGAGCATCGCGGAACGGGAGCTTGGAAACCGAAGACAGCGAAGCGATGGCGCCGTGGCTATCGCGCTTGTGCATGGGGTTAGCACCCGGGGCGAACGGCTGGCCAGCCTTGCGGCCGTCGGGCGTGGAGCCGGTCTTCTTACCGTACACGACGTTGGAGGTAATGGTCAGAACCGAGGTCGTGGGCACGGAGTTGCGGTAGGTGTCGTTCATGCGGATGTACTCCATGAACTGGTGCACAACGTCGTGAGCGATCTGGTCGACGCGGTCGTCGTCGTTACCGTACTTGGGGAACTCGCCCTCGGTCTCGAAGTCGACGATGATGCCGTTCTCGTCACGGACGGGGTGGACCTTGGCGTACTTGATGGCGGACAGGGAGTCAGCCACGACGGAAAGGCCAGCGATGCCCGTAGCGAACCAGCGGTGCACGTGCTTGTCGTGCAGAGCCATCTGGATGCGCTCGTAGCAATACTTGTCGTGCATGTAGTGAATGATGTTCAGCGAGTTGACGTACACGCCAGCGAGCCACTTCATCATGTCGTTGTACTTGGCCACAACGTCGTCGTAATCGAGCGTATCGCCCTCGACGGCGCG
>JAXKFZ010000017.1:0-3950 GCA_036550635.1 Collinsella sp.
GATCATAAACGCCATGACGATCTGCATGGTGTAGGAGATAAACGCCATCATGTTGCCGACCTGCATCACGCCGTCGGACACGCCCTGCGCGCCAAACCAGACGATAAGCACGGTGATGCAGTTCATGACGAGCATCATGAGTGGCATCATAAAGCTCATGGCGCGGTTGGTGTAGAGCTGCGTGGTCATCAGGTCGAGCGAAGCCTTGTCAAAACGCTCGAGCTCATGCTCCTCGCGGTTGAACGAGCGGATGGGCATAAGGCCGTCGAGCAGCTCACGGGCGGTAAGGTTCACGCGGTCAACAAAGCTCTGCATCTTTTTGAACTTGGGCATGGTGAGGCCCATGAGCACGCCGACGACAGCCGAAACCGCGATGATGGCCACAGCGATGGTCCACTCCAGGCCGGTGTGGTTGGCCAGGACGCGCATGACGGCGACGATGCCCATGACGGGAGCCATCAGGCACATGCGGATAAACAGGGTTGCGGCCATCTGAATCTGCTGAATGTCGTTGGTGCAGCGGGTGATGAGCGAGGCCTGGCTAAACTTGCCCACCTCGGCCGGCGAGAAGTGCATAACCTTGTTGAAGGTCTCGCGGCGCAGGTCGCGTGCGATGGAACAGGCGGTGCGCGAGGCCACGGCGCCGGTCAGGATTGTGGCGACGAGCGAGATCAGGCACAGGCCAAACATCGTGGTCGCCATGCGGCCCAGGTAGGCGTTCTGCACGTCGGCGGGGTCGATGCCCTGCGCCTTGTACTCGTCCTGCACATAGCTCACGGCGCGTTGGGTCACGATGGAGCCCGACATGGAGCCCATTTTGTCTGCCATATCGTTGGCGCCCTCGACGAGCTTGCCCTGATCGATAAGACCGCCTTCAACGCCTAGGCGCAGGCTCTTCATGGTGATCTTACCGCCATCGGCATCAATCTGCTTTTGCATGTTCTGCGCCGCTGCGGCCTTCTGCTGCATCTCGGCGAGCTGCTCGGGCGTCATCGCCGCCATCTGCTCGGGGGTGGGCATGGCCTGAGCGGCGCCGCCATTGCTTGCCTCGGTGGATGCGCCGGTCATGTCGCCCATGGAGTCAGCGTCGATGCCCTGGTTGAACGAAAGGACGACAGTTTCGGGCAGGCTCATGATGTCGGCAATCTTGCCGCCGTCGCCGCGCTCCTCCTCGGTGCCCTTGTACGTTCGAATGCCGTTATTGTCCGCCTTGCTAAACACGGCCTCCACAGCTTTGGCGCCCTTGGCGCTCATAAAGAGCTCGAGGTCGTCGAGCGATTCGGCGCGGATGGTGTCGGGTACGGGCGAGGCGATGCCGCCTTGCTGCACACCCACGTCGACGATGTCGCTCATATAGGTAGGCAGCGCCAGATCGGCGTTGCAGCTGATTACGATAAGCACGATAGCTGCGAACAGTGCCAGGATATGCTTTTTAAAGAGCTTGAGAATCCTCACTCGGCATCTCTCCTTTCTTGATTGCGGTCGATAATTTCGTTGGCACGCCTAAGAAGGCGCACCATCTCTTGGGTATCTGTTTCGCCGAGCTGCTCGAGGAAAGCCGCGGTGCGGGCCTCGAATTCCCGACGTTTGATTTCGAGATCCTGGAATCCCTTGTCGGTCACTATGACGTGTACGCGACGACGGTCAGTCTTTGAGTGCTCGCGCTCGACCCAGCCCTTGGCCTCGAGGGCGCGCAGAATATTGGCGATGCGGGCGCTCGAGACCCAGGCGCGATCAGCGAGTTCGCTCGGCGTGAGCGAACCACCGGCGAGTATGAGGGCGCGCATGACGGCCATCTCGCCGCCGAGGGCTTTGTCCGCAAAACGCGAAATGCGCTGATGCATGCTGCCGAACTCGGTAAGGAGCTGACGCCCAAGTTCACGGAAATCGGTATCTTCCACCGAAAACCCCTAACACTAGAAACTATTTTCGGTGAAAGATGATACCCTTGCACGCGTACCCTATGCGGTAGATTTTAGGACATGTCTAGAAAACTACCTTTAGGCGACCTCCGTGCACCGTCGGCACCAGCAAAGTTAGGGGTAGATCGTTAGGCATGTTCCAAAGCCTACTCAGAGGCACTTTACCCTGCTAAAGCTGGCATAACAGCTAGAGTGAACGTCGTACAAAGGCAAGGAAAAAACTAAACAAATCGGTGAACGGTAGTTGTTCACGCTCGCATTTCCTGCGGGTTTGTAAAAAACGCCCTTATGATATAAAAAAAGAAACATATAACAGCCCAGATGGAGAGGGTCGCTATGTTATCCTTCTCAAACGGGTGAAATCTTGGGTTTTGGGTTGCAGTTCCAAGGTGGACAAACGTTTTTCCCTGCACCAACATGTGGTGAAGAACGGAAGAAGCCGGTAGTGCAAGCCGAAAATTCAAGAATTCAATAAGCAGCGGTGTGAGAGAGCGCCGCATTACACGTAACTAGGAGCGTGGTTACACAATGCAGGAGGCATGGGAAGGCTTCAAGGAAGGCATTTGGACGGGAGAGGTTGACGTCCGAGACTTCATCCAGAAGAACTACACCCCTTACGAGGGCGACGAGTCGTTCCTCGTAGGTCCGACCGAGCGTACCAAGGAGCTGTGGGGCGAGGTTCTCGACCTGCTGCTTAAGGAGCGCGAGCAGGGTGGTGTCCTCGATATGGACACCAAGACCGTCACGGGTATCGTGAGCCACCCCGCTGGCTACATCGATAACGCCCACCGCGAGAAGGAGACCATCGTCGGCCTCCAGACCGACAAGCCGCTCAAGCGCGCTCTGCACGTCAACGGCGGTATCCGCATCGCTTGCCAGGCCGCCAGCCAGCACGGCTACAAGGTCGACGAGAACGTTGTCGAGCGCTACACCTTCGAGCGCAAGACCCACAACGCCGGCGTCTTCGATGTTTACACCCCCGAGATGCGTGCTTGCCGCTCGGCTCACATCATCACCGGTCTGCCCGATGGCTATGGCCGCGGCCGCATCATCGGCGACTACCGTCGTGTTGCCCTGTACGGCGTCGACTACCTGATCAAGGACAAGGAGGCCCAGAAGGCTTCCACCCCGACGGTCATGACCGCCGACAACATCCGCGATCGCGAGGAGCTGCAGGAGCAGATCCGCGCCCTCGGCGAGCTCAAGATGATGGCCGAGACCTATGGTTTCGATATTTCCAACCCTGCTACCAACACGCAGGAGGCCATCCAGTGGATGTACTTCGCCTACCTTGCTGCCGTCAAGGAGCAGAACGGCGCCGCTATGTCCATCGGCCGTACCTCTACGTTCATCGACATCTATGCTGAGCGCGACCTTGCCAACGGTACCTTCACCGAGGAGCAGATCCAGGAGTTCGTGGATCACTTCATCATGAAGCTCCGCATGGTCAAGTTTGCCCGTACCCCCGAGTACCAGGCCCTGTTCACCGGCGACCCGCAGTGGGTCACCGAGTCCATCGGCGGCATGGGTGTTGACGGCCGTACGCTCGTTACCAAGATGAGCTACCGCTATCTGCACACGCTCGAGAACATGGGTACCAGCCCCGAGCCCAACATGACCGTTCTGTGGTCGACCCGTCTGCCCGAGAACTTCAAGAAGTTCTGCGCCAAGACTTCTGTCGCCAGCTCCTCGATCCAGTACGAGAACGACGACCTCATGCGCGTTTACCACGGCGACGACTACGGCATCGCCTGCTGCGTGTCCTCCATGCGCATCGGCAAGGAGATGCAGTTCTTCGGCGCCCGCGCCAACCTGGCCAAGTGCCTGCTGTACGCACTCAACGGCGGTGTTGACGAGGTCTCCAAGAAGCAGGTCGGCCCCAAGTATCGCGCCGTCGAGGGCGATACGCTCGATTACGACGACGTTGTGGCCAAGTACAACGACATGATGAAGTGGCTCGCTGGCGTGTACGTCAACTCGCTGAACATCATTCACTACATGCACGACAAGTATTGCTACGAGCGCATC
>JAXKFZ010000128.1:0-20092 GCA_036550635.1 Collinsella sp.
CACCCGCGCATAGGGATGATTAAGCGTCTGCTGGTCGCAGATAATTGTCACCAGACGCTCCTCGGCCTGGCGCTCCAGAATATCGCGCACTTCACAGTTGAGGGCCACCAAATTTATGGGCACGAGGTTCAGGTCGACCTGTCCGCTCTCCAGGCGACTCATATCGAGTGCCTCGTTGGCAAGGTCGAGCAGCAGTCCCGACGCCGTCCAGATTTTCGAGCGGCACTCAGTCTGCTTTTGCAGATCGTCCGCATTGGCGTCGCCAACCTCGACCATGCCGCGAATGCCGTTGATGGGCGTGCGCAGATCGTGGCTCATGCGGCGCAGAAACTCCGTCTTTGCCGAGTTGGCAGACGAGGCCTCACGCGCCGCCTTTGCCAGCTTGTCGCCATAGTCGCGCTCCTGCTGCAGTAAGTCCGTCAAACGTCGGCGATCAGCGCGGCGACGCACCGTCACAACAACGGCCATAACACCGCTGTAGAGCGCCAGCACGCCGGCAGCAACAGCCGCTACAACCTCAAAGTAACGCCGCGCCGAGGCATAGGTGTACACATAGAATTTGTGCGCTTTTCCAAATGTGCCCAAATACCACTCGCCGTCGGCGTTAACCAATCTGACCTTACCAGCCAGGCATCGATCCTTAATACCGTCGACAATGAAGACGTCCGTCGCAGGCAGATCGAATACGCCCAATACGGTGGGTTCAACGGCATTGGTCGCAACGACCTTGCCGTCGCTTTCGATCACGATATTGCCGCTATCGATGGTTTCATAGCCATCAAGCAAGCTTTGCAGTTTGAGTGTATTGCTTGCAACCGCCTTCGCGCTCTGATGCCTTACCGCGATAACGATGCCCTCGCCATCCTGCCGAGTCACGCAGCCAATGTCTGCGACCGAATCATCCGCAAGCGTGATGCGGGCGGTATAGGACTTAAGCGGATGAGTTGCCACCTCCAGCACGGGCGATTCTTTGAGATACGCAGCGAGCGACTCGTAGCCCACATCGCCCGTCGAGGACTCGGACACCAAATTGCCCGATGCGTCCGTCACGATCAGCGCGCTCACGTTGAACTGGTCGGCATATTGCTCCAGCATGGCGCTATCCACCGAACCGTCGCGCTCCATATCGCGGGCAGCCTCTCCGGCGATCTCCATAACGCGAATCAGGTTTTTGGTCGTATAGGCGCTGTTGAATGCATCGTAGGAAAGGCTCTGCGTCGCCACGTAATCGACAACGTCGGCAAAGCGCTGCTCGGCTTGGGCCGTCATGTAACCGTAGCTCATCATGCCGGCAGCAACCGAGAGCGCTATCCCCAGCAGAGCGACAAGGAGCCATGCCCCTGCCGAACGATTGCCCCGCTCCTGAGCGGCGTGGTCGAGCGCATCGATCATGACAGGCCCTCCACATTCAAAAATGGTGAAGGGTCATCAAAGTACTTTGACACCAGGCGTTCCATGGTGCCATCGGCAAGCATTTCTTGGTAGGCATGAGTGAGCTTAACGTCGATGCCGCGCGTATCGTTGATATCGAAAGCGGTGCCCAAACCAACCTCTAGCAGCGGCTCATCCAAAATGCGATACGTTACGCCATAGTCTTTTTCGTAGGTGAGCAGCAAGGACTCATGCGCGGCGATGGCGTCGACCAGGCCCTCGACGAGCGCCGGGTTCAGGCATGAACGGTCCGAAAAGCAGTAGAGCTCCTTGATCTGCGGAACGTTTTCATTTGTGCGATTGAGCAAAATGCCCTCAGGCTTGGTGGTGGACTGAACCGCCACGATCTTATCCTCAAGATCGGCAAGCGTATAGATATCGCTCTCGGGATCGACCGCGACCACCTGGCGGCTCGCAAGGTACGGACCGGCCCAACGATACTCGTTTTCGCGACCCGTCATGCTAAAGCTGCCCATGACACAATCGAGTTCGCCGCTCGCCAGCAGCTCTTTCTTCTTTTCCCAATCGATCAGCTGGTATTTTGGCTTGTAACCAATGCGGGCCAAAGCCTCGGTTAATATCTCGACATCCAGGCCAACAATATCGCCGTACTCGTCGGTATACACAAACGGTGGATAGAGGTCGCTGCCGACGTTGAGCGTCTTAAGGTCGTCGTCTTTGACTTGCGAGGCTTCCAGACCTTTTGATGCAGACGTCGAGGCTTCGTCATTCGACCCAGAGCAGCCAGCTATCGCTACGACAAAAACACTCACCACTGCAAGCGCAACGAACAACGATGTGGCAACCGAGCGACGGGGTCTTTTCATCGAGCTCCAGACGATCCTGTTTACAGACTGAAATGCTAAAAATAATAGCAAATGAAACCACTCGAGCGCCCAATGGTTACAGACGCATTACCATGCGGGGCCTTCTAGCCGACTTGGCAGAAGGCCCCGCATGCAGCGCACACTTACCGTGCATTAAAAACGTAGCGGTCTAGGCGGTCGCACGCTTCCCTTACGCACGAAAGCGGCAGCGCCAGATTCACGCGAATGTGGCAGGGCCCATGGAACGGACGGCCGTCCTGATACCCCACGCCCACGCGCGCCCCCTCGCCGAGCAACCACTGAATATCGCGGCCATGCTCGCAACACCACTCGGTGCAGTCCAGAAACACCATGTACGTGCCCTGCGGACGCGAATAGGACACGCCCTCAAAATGCTCGTCCACGTAATCGCAGAAGTACTCGATATTGCCGGCGAGTACCTGGTTGAGCTCGTCCACCCACTCGTAGCCCTGCGGCTGGTAGGCACCGATAAGCGCATGCATAGAGAGGACGTTCATCTCGTTGTAGTGGGTCTTGTCGGACACGGCGCACACGCGGTCGCGCAGCGTCTCGTTATAGATGATGTGGTAGCTGCCGACCAGACCCGCCAGGTTGAACGTCTTGCTGGGTGCGTAGAGGGCAACCGTGCGCATGCGGGCATCCTCGCTCACCGACTGCGTCGGGATGTGCTTGTGCCCCGGCAGGATGATATCGGACCAAATCTCGTCCGAGATCACCACGCAATCGTGCTGGCGATAAATGTCCATAGCGCGCTCGATCTCGTCGCGCTCCCATACGCGGCCGCAGGGATTGTGCGGCGAGCAGAACACCGCGGCATGGATGTGGTTTTGGGCGAGCTTGCGCTCCATGTCCTCAAAGTCCATACGCCACACGCCCCGGTCGTCGAGCTTAAGCGGGCTGTGGACAATGCGATAGCCCGCGGCCTCAATGGACTTGGTAAAGCCGATGTAGGTGGGACTGTGGACCAGTACCGCATCGCCCGGCTGGACATACGCGCGCAGCGTCGACACGACACCGCCCAGCACGCCGTTTTCGTAGCCGATATGCTCAGGTGCCAGGCCCTCGACGCCATTGCGGCGGCTCTGCCATTCGATGATGCGGTCGAAGTACTCGGGGCGCGGGTTAAAGTAGCCAAACATGGGATGCTGGGCACGCTGAATGATATGTTCCTGGACCGTGGGCACCGTGGCGAAGTTCATGTCCGCCACCCACATGGGAATGCGATCGAAGCACTCGTCGGGTGCGTTTGGAGCCATGTCGGGGATCTCGCCCCAGGAGTCAACGGCGATGGAGTCCATGCCGTGGCGGTCGATAAGCGAGCTAAAGTCGTATTTCATGCTGAGCTCCCGTGCAAAGTTGATTGTTTTGGTAGACGTTATTGTCCACCAGCGTGGGCGGCTTTGGCGCGGGGTTTGGCGCTTAATTTGACGGGCGCGGACGAATGGCTGGTTAGTCTTGCGCGTCGTTGACGGCGACTACGGTTAGCTGGGTTTCGTCGACCGTAAACGATATGTCGAGCCCGGCGAAGGCCAGATGATAGACGCGGTTTGGCTCGTGCTTGCTGCCCGCGCGGCGTGGATCTTGGCGAAGGACCTCGACCAAGCCGGGGAGCTTTGCGGGGAGGACCATATCCTGCAGCGTCTGAGGGAACTCGATGTCGAGCTCTTGCCACGGAGCATCCTCGATCCAGCCTCCGGTCGCATCCGGGTGGCAGTCCGCAAACGGAATGTAGGGCTTAATGTCGTAGATGGGCGTACCGTCGCGCAGGTCGGCCCCCAGCACATGGATGATGGGCCCATCGTCGGTGAGCTCGACGCGATCGAGCTTGACGCAGGTGAGCCCGATGGGATTAGGGCGAAACGGGCTGCGTGTGGCAAACACGCCCAAACGCTCGGCTCCACCCAGACGCGGCGGGCGCACGGTTTTCGACCATTTTGCGTTGGTGCCGGACCTGTCCTGCGTTTTGGCATCGGCAGCTATGTCCTTAGCCGTGCCACCGGGCGTTCCGTTTTCGAAGCGCCACAGCAGCCATAGGTGAGAGAAGGAGTCCAGACCCTCAACCGCTGCGTTGGAGGCAAATTCCGGCTCAAAAACGATGCGCCCCTGCAGATGAGGCGCCAAAAAGCTGTTGCGCGGAATGCCGAACTTCTGCGGCAGATCGGTATGTATGTGTGCAATAGGTTCCATGCCGGTCATTGTACGGCATGAAGGTGTGAGGCGTTGTGCGCAATTCTTCGCCGCGGTCCCCCGTCGTGCAACCAACGGTTGCTTGGAAGGGCGCCTGCCGCCGCGTATGCTTAAGCCATCAACCAGCAGAAAGGAGCCGCTATGGCCTTTGCAGAAAAGCTCATTGCCGTTCGTCGCGCCCATCACCTTACCCAGGAGCAGCTCGCCGCCAAGCTCTTCGTCACGCGCCAAGCCGTCAGCCGTTGGGAGCGCGACGAGGTCACCCCGGGCATCGACATGATGAAGCTCATTGCCGCCGTAACCGGCGAGCCCCTGTCCCACCTGCTCGAAATGCCCGAGCATTATTGCCAGAGCTGCGGCATGATACTCACGCCCGACGACTGCGGCACCGATGCCACGGGCGCCACGACCGACCATTACTGCAAGTGGTGCTACGACCACGGCAAGTACACCTACGACACCACCATGGAGGCGATGATCGAGGATTGCGCTCCGCGGCTGGCGCAAAACACCGGCATGTCGCTCGACGAAGCCGTCTCGCTCATGGGCGCCGTCCTGCCGCAACTGGAGCGCTGGCGCACCGTGCAGGAAAACGAGGAGCGCTACGGCGCCGAGGCTCGGAAGCGCTACGGCGATGAGGCGATCGATGCAGCAAACGAAACGTTACTGGACATGGACCCTCAGACATGGAGCGACATGAAAGAACTTGAACGCGCTATTCTGGGTCAGCTCTCGATTGCCATGGGCGATGGCGATGCGAATGGAAGCGAGGCTCGCAAGCTCGTCGCGATGCATCGTCGTTGGATTGGTCTCAACTGGGGACACGAGCCCCAAGACGAAGCATACCTGGGCCTCGCCCACGGCTATCTTGCCGACCAGCGCTTTGTTGACTACTACGACAAGCCCTGCGGCACCGGAGCCACGGCGTTTCTGGTACAGGCCATTGAGTCGTCGTTGACGCGTGCATAGACCGCGGCGGCTTTGGGTATTTCAATCGAAACCTCAACCGATTGGAGACCCATGGCTACTGATCATGAGCTCGTGCTCTACGTTATGACCGGCTGCCCGTATTGCATAAAGGTCAAGCGCTTTTTGGCCGATAACGGCGTGACCATTCCTGAACGCAATATCTCGACCGATTCCGATGCCGAGCAAACGCTTATCGCCGTCGGCGGAAAACGCCAGGTTCCCTGCCTGTTCATCGACGGCAAGCCACTCTACGAATCGAGCGACATCATCGCGTGGGCGCAAGAGAACCTGCTCTAGTACGCGCATCCCGTCCGTCCAAGGCCCCACCCCATACGGCCTAAACATGTACACCAGCATCCAAAGTCGACATTTTTCGACATCTTTGGATGCTGGTGTACAGCTTTTGCGGGTAGTCATCGGGGACGTTCTTAAATGCCTAGTCGCTAAAGAACGTCCCCGATGTCTAACTAGCCGCGGAAGCGGGCTGCGGATGCGAGCGGTTGCTCGCGGAAGACGCGGTCGACGGCGGCGCGGTATTCGTCGACCTTCTTGGTCTTGCGCACGATCTTATGGACGGTGGCGGGATCGGCGAAAGCGCACTTGGCGTAGAACCACCACTCCTTCATGCGAAAGACCGCGTTGCCGCCAATCTCTTCTGCATAGGCCGCGAACAGCGTGTCATGGAAACGTTGCAGCTCGGCGACGGTGGCGGCAGGGCCGCCGTTTACCATGCGTGCCAGCGCAGGGTTTGCAAGCAGACCGCGGCCCAGCATTACATGGCGCGTGTCGGGATAGGCAGCAACCAGCGCATCCATGTCCTCGAGGTCAAAAATGTCGCCGTTATAGGCTACCGGGAACGGCGCCCGCTCAAGCGTCTCGCCATAATACTCTTTGCGCGGCGAGCCCGTATAGCGATCCTTTTGCACGCGCGGATGCACGATCAGCTCGGCAAGCGGCATACGACAGTAGAGATCGAGCACGCGCTCGTACTCAGCATCGCTCTCAAGCCCCAGCCTGGTCTTTACCGACACCGGCAGTGGTGAGCGCTCGCACACGTCGCTCAAAAACACCTCGAGCTCATCCAGGTTGCGCAAGAAACCCGAACCCTTGCCCTTGGCAACGACTGTTCCCGAGGGACATCCCAAGTTGAGGTTGACCTCGTGGTATCCCATGTCGGCGAGCACCTGTGCCGCCCACACAAACTCATCCGCGTTCTTGGACATGAGCTGAGGCACCACGTTAAGCCCCTGGTTATTGGCAGGATCGACCTCCTTAAACGCCTTGCCGCCAAAGCGATTGCCCACCCGCGGCGGCGGCAAAAACGGCGTGTAGTAGCAGTCGAGCGCACCAAAGCATTCTGCATGCACGCGGCGGAACACATGCCCGGTAATCCCCTCCATGGGGGCCAGCGATAGAATCATCAACATCAACTTTCAAATCAATGTGACAAAGGGACCGTCCCTTTGTCACATTTGTACATCATTCGAGTGTTTATTTTGGCACAGCGGCGCAGGCAATCCCATGCATGTTATTCGTCCTTGGGCAGCGGCTTCATGCTCCAAAAGATGACGTTCATAATGATGACAATCACCAGGACAACACCATTGGCCACCCAAAAGCCCATGTTGAGCCCAAGCCACTCCGTAGTCCCAAACAAATCGATCCAAATCTGAGCCCAGTTCATGTGAACGCTCCTCTCTACATCGAAGTCACTACAGCAGCTCGCCGTAACGCTTGACATAGGCCTTCTTAAGGCTCGTCGCCAGCGCCATGTACAGCAAGATGCACGGAATCAGGAACAAGAAGTACTCGATGGGCAGTGCTCCCAGACCCAGCGTGGGGCCAAGCGGGCTAAACGGGATCAGCGTGAGCAGTGCAATGCCGGTCATCGTGAGCAGCATCACCGGAGCCGAGGCACGACTCTGGATAAACGGCAACTTGGGCGTGCGAATCATATGGATAACCAAAGTCTGGCTCCACATGGATTCGACGAACCAACCAGCCTGGAACAGCGCGATGTAGGCCAGCTGCATCTGCTCCAGCGCGGCACCCGAGTAGACGCTCGCCAGCTCGTTGAACAGTACACCGTGGCTCACAAACAGGGGGCAGAAGACAAAGTACATAAAGATGTAGGTCATAAAGTCGAAGATGGAGCTGGTGGGCCCAATCCAGATCATGAACCTGCCGACACTCGAGGCATCCCAGGCACGTGGCACGCGCAGGAACTCCTCGTCCACGTTGTCCCAGGGAATCGCCAGGCAGCTGCAGTCATAAATCAAATTGAGCAAGATCAGCTGAATGCTCATCATGGGCAAGAACGGCAGCAGGGCAGACGCGGCAAGTACGCTGAACATGTTGCCGAAGTTGGAGCTCGCGGTCATCTTGATGTACTTGATCATGTTGGCGTAGGTCTTACGCCCCTCGACGATGCCCTCCTCGAGCACCATCAGATCCTTCTCGAGCAAGATGATGTCGGCGGACTCCTTAGCAACGTCGACGGCCGTGTCGACCGAGATGCCGATGTCAGACGACTTCATGGCTGAGGCGTCGTTGATACCGTCGCCCATATAGCCCACCACATGCCCGTTCGCACGCAGGACGGAAACGACGCGCGACTTTTGGTCGGGCGTGAGCTTGGCGAAGACCTGCACATCCTCGGCCCGGCGAGCGAGCTCGGCGTCATCCATGTCAGCGATGTCACTGCCGAGCAACATGTTGTTGACCTGCAGCCCCACCTGTTTGCAGATGGTACGCGTAACCTTCTCGTTGTCGCCAGTCAGGATCTTGGTGGCAACGCCGTGATTGCGCAGCGCCTCGATCGCATCGGCCGTCGACTCTTTGGGCGGATCCAAAAAGGCCAGGTAGCCGATTAGGACCATGTCGCGCTCATCCTCGGCGCTAAAGGCACCGGCGGGTGACGGGTTGGACTTTTGAGCAATCGCCAGCACACGGAAACCGTCGTCATTAAGGTCGGAAACTGTCGCCAGAATGCGCTCGCGCACCTCGTCGTCCAGCACATGAACGCCGCCGTCGATCTCGGCATGCGAGCACACCGACAGCATTTCCTCGACCGCGCCCTTGGTAACCATCTGGGTCTTGCCGCTGCGATCGCGCACCACCGTGGTGAGGCGACGGCGCGTAAAGTCGAACGGCACCTCATCGACCTTCACGTAGGCCTCGGAAAGATCGGTGAGACTCGGGTCGTTTTGCTCCTCTTCCTCCGTGCACTTGATGATCGCCAGATCCATCAGATTCTTGTAGCCCGTCTGGAAATAGCTGTTGAGGTAGGCGTGGCGCAAAACGCGCGAATCCTCCTGGCCGTCGATGTTCCAGTGATACTCCAGCACCACCTGGTCCTGCGTAAGCGTGCCGGTCTTGTCGGTGCACAGCACGTCCATCGCGCCAAAGTTTTGAATCGAGTTGAGGTTCTTAACGATCGTCTGCTTTTTACTCATGGCAACCGCGCCCTTGGCAAGGCACGTGGTAACGATCATGGGCAGCATCTCGGGCGTCAGACCCACGGCAATGCTGATGGCGAACAGGCCGGCATCGAGCCAATTGCCCTTCGTGACGCCGTTGATCAAAAAGACAAACGGAACCATTACCATCATAAAGCGGATGAGCACCCACGAGACGCTGCTGACGCCCTTGGAAAAGCTCGTCTCCGCAGCGTCGTCGGACAGGCTCGACGCCATGGAACCAAACAGGGTCTGCTCGCCCACGCTAAAGACGAGCGCCGTCGCGCTGCCCGATATCACGCTGCTGCCCATGAGGGCAATGTTCTCGAACGACGTGGCCGAATCGGACTCGGTGCAGGTCGTGGGGACCTTCTCGACCGGCTCGCTCTCGCCCGTCAGGCTGGCCTGGCCCACAAAGAGGTCCTTGGCCTCGATAATCCTCACGTCGGCGGGAATCATGTCACCGGCGGACAGATGCACGATGTCGCCGACCACCACGTCGTCGATGGGAATCTCGGTCCTGGGGACATCCTTGCGGGTGACCGTCACGGTGGTCGTGATCATGTCGAGCAGCTTTTCGGCCGCATTGCCGCTACGCGCTTCCTGGACATAGCGCAGCGTGCCCGAAAGAACCACCATCGTGGTGATGATAATCACCGTCAGCGGGTCAAAGTCCTCCGGCGTGTTGCCCATCATCGACAACGCCGGGAATATCATGTCCGTCGTTGCCGAGATAATGGCTAGGAAAAACAGGATTGCCGTAAAGGGATTGACGAATGCATCCGCGAGCTTGCGGACAAGCGACTTTTTCTTGCCGCGCGTGACCACGTTGCGTCCGTTATCGGCCTCGCTGTGCGCGACCTCGTCGCGGTCCAGACCACCCAGGTTCGAGCCCACCCAGGACATGGCGTCCATCAGCGGGATAGTTGCCGCATGCTGGATGCGGCCCTCTGCACGATGCCTGATCAGTTCGTTTTGCGCCTGGACTGCAGATGGCGTATGGCGCATATTCAGCTTCTTCAATTGCCTTGCTCCGTTCTGTCGATCGGATGCAGAGCCGTCTAGCCGCGACGCCCGCCATTAAGGTGGACCTGCGCCGGCAGACATCGCCCTGCCTTGCTGGTACTGTCACTGCCGCTCACGGTCCTCACCTTCCCTTCGCGTCTGCGACTGTCCTTAGAATAGAAAAGCCGCAAGACCGGGCACATGGCTGGTTTCTTGCGGCTTTCTTGCGATTTGGCAAGGATTGTCAGAGTGGCTTTTGGGGTCGATAGAAGCGGACGATTCAACGCGTTACTCGGCTATTTTATAGCCCACACCCCAAACAGTTAGCAGGTACCGGGGATTGTCGGGCTCGGGTTCAATCTTCTTTCGGATCTTGCGGACAAAGGCCATGATGTTACTGTCATCGAGCAGATATTCGTCTTGCCATACAGCGCGATAGATTTCCTCTTTGCTAAAGACTGTGCCCCGGTTGCTCGCCAAAAAGGCCAGGATATCGAATTCTTTGGGCGTGAGCGAAACGGGCGCGCCCGACACTTTAACGGTGCGCGAAGCCAGATCGATGGAAAGATCGCCGATAACGATGGGCTCCGCAGCGGCACTTGTCTGCGAGCCGGCAACTGTCAGTTCTATGGCGGTCAGCCCGCCCGATGCGATATCGGCAAACACGGGTGCAAGTTCGAGAGCGGCGGCGCTATCGGACGAGAACAGCGCGTTGCTGAGCTCGGCGGCCTCTGCCGGCGTAATCGCTATGTTGGTTCTGTTGGTACGCATAGAACCGCCCTAGAACAGACTGCTCGAGCGGGACAGGTAAACCCGCTTGATCGTCGAAACAACAACAAGATACAACACGCTCAGCAGTGCAACGATGCCCAGATACCACATGGGCAGCGTGACAAGGCCGAGCAGTTGCGCGGCAGGACTCAGCGCGAGAAGGGCCGAGGCGATAAGCATGGTGGCGACCATTATCACGAGCGGACGACACGGCCGGTCCCCGTCGCGAACGTTCCGCGCTCGCAAGACGAGGAGCACGAGCGATTCGGTCCAAGCGCACTCCAGTAACCATCCGGTCTGGAAGGTCGCGATAAAGGCCGCCTGGCCCGCAGCACTCAACGTGACAAAGGACCCACCGCACACCGCGGGGCAAACGCCCAGGAGTAAAATGGCAAACGTGATGATGTCAAACGCCGAACTCGCGAAGCCAAAGTGAAGCATAAAGCTGCCGAGGCCCTTGCCCGACCATGCCTTGGGACGGGCGATCTCCGCATCGTCGACGTTATCCCACGAGAGCGCCAGGCAGGTGGCGTCATAGCACAGGTTGAGCAAAAGCAGCTGAGCGGCGGTTGCCGGCAAAAACGGCAGGAAGATACTCGAGGCGGCAACCGAGCAGATATTGCCAAAGTTGGAACTCGACGCGATGCGAATGTACTTGGAAGCGTTGGCGAACGAAGTCCTGCCTTCGCTGACGCCCTCGGCGACCACGCCCAGGTCGCGCTCGAGCAGTACCAGATCGGCAACCTTTTTGGATTCCGCTGCCGCCGAGTCCACAACGATGCCGACATCTGCCGACGTAAGCGCCGGCACATCGTTCACACCATCGCCGATATAGCCGACCGTATGGCCAGAGAGTCGAATGAGACTGACAACATGAGCCTTTTGCGCGGGCGTGAGCTCGGCAAACACACGAGTACGCCCCACGCGAACAAGCGCCTCGGACTCCTCCATGGCATCGAGCATGCTGCCGGTGATAACGCTATCGGCAGGAATGCCCAGGCGCGAACAGGTTGACCGGGCAACCGAAGCCGAGTCGCCGGTAAGCACGCGCACCTCAACGGAAAGGTCGGACAGCGCGCGCACGGCGGCGCGAGCGCTTGCCTTGGGCCGATCGAAAAAGCCCAAAAAGCCGCAGAGCACCAGGTCACCCCAGTCCGAAGACGTTGTGCTGTAGGCAACGGCGAGGACCTTGATGCCGTCGGCACGCATGTCCTCGGCAACCTCATAGGCGCTCTGGCGGCCCGCGGCGTCCATGGGGACGAGTTCCCCTTTAAAGTTGGCCCAGGCACAACGAGCGCAAACACTCTCGACCTCGCCCTTTACGATGGTCAAGTGATTGCCAGGGCGAGTCTGCAGCCCCAGGCAACCAAGCGCCCCAGGCATGGCATCGAGCTTAACACCCGAAGCCTTGGTGACGTGGTCGAAAGGATCAGATGCGTGCAGGGTAAATGCGCCTGCGAGGTCTTTGGCGGCGAGACGCAACTCGGGCGCGGCGCACGCGTCGGCAATGGCCCGGTTGAGCTGGTTGGCGGCCGCCCCCTGGCTCGTACTCTCCAAATACGCCAGGTTGAGCGTTTGCTCGCTTTCGTTGCCCAGGATATCGGTATAGTACTCGAGCACCGCGGCGTCCTCGGTGAGCGTGCCCGTCTTGTCCACGCACACCACGTCCATGGAGCCCAGTGATTCCATGGCGTCAACGTTTTTAACAATGACCTGTTTGTTCTTAAGGCGATGCGCGCTGCCCGAAAGGCACACGCTTGTGACGACTGGCAGCATCTCGGGGACCAGGCCAACGGCCGTGCCCAGGGCAAACAGCAGGGCCTGCGGCCAGTCGCCCAGCACAAAACCTCGAATCATAATGACAAACGGCAGCACGATGAGCATGCACCTCACCAGGGCGGCACAGATGCTCCTGGCACCAGCGCCAAACTGCGTGCCTAGCCGAGCGCGCCGCGGCGATGTGGGCGGCTCCTCGGAAACGCGAGCGTGAACGGTTGCCGAAGCCTTTCCGTCAATGATGGTCGTTCCAGCACGGACGGCCTCCCCTTCTCGCTTGACGGTCTGACCGCTCTCGCCCGTAAGCGACGATTCGGAGACAAGGATGTGGTCGCCCTTGGCAAGGACCGCATCGACCGGGCAGAGCATACCGGCATACAGGCGAATCACATCGCCAGGCACGAGCTGGTCGGAATCGACTTGAATCCAGCAAGCGTCGACACGTTTCCAAACGGCCGCATGGTTCGCCTTAAACATGTGCCGGTCGAAGCTGCGCTTGGCTTCGTTTTCGTAGAACAGGCGCACCAGGCCGCCGACCAGCCACATCAAAAACAGCACGGCAGGTGCGAACACTCCTGTCTGGCCTTGCGCCTGCGGTACGACGTCGACCAAAAAGGCCAAGCCGGCAAGTGCAAGCAGCAGCGACGAAAACGGATTAAAGAACGATTTTTTAATCATCGAAGCCTCTTTCTAGCATGGCTTCGATTGTATCCGAGGCGTATACCAGCATCCCCGCCCCAGACCTTGCGACTTCCTTGCTTTTACGCGTGACAAAGTTTTGCTATTGCTCACTTGCGCCGCACTTGGGATGCAGGGTAAACAGTGAAGGAGCTGCAGAGCAGGCCTACGCTCCAGTTGCCGCTCAAAAACGCCGTGACCACGTCGCAGATATCCTTGCTCGCGCTCATCTTGGTTGGGGACATCGGCCTTCTGCTCATTGCGGTGAGTATCTTGCTCTATGCTCTTATCCAACGCTAGCCCAGACTGACGCGCCCCGCGCGCCGCAACGACCGCCACGACACCAAGGACCGGCAATGGCTACACTTTCCGAACAAGAACGCAAGCGCATCCGGCGATACTGCATCTACCCCAAGATTGCCGGTGCGGCGCTTGCCATGGCATTCGTGCTGCCATTTTTGATCATTCCCTTCGAAATGATTGACGACATCGTCTTTCATCACGAAGGCTTCCAAGAGACGGGTATGATGACCGCCCTGGTGCTCACCGCCATCGAGCTCGTCATATTCTGCTACTGCACGCTCGCGCCACGCTTTGGTATGCGCGGCAAGCAGTGGAAGAAAATGCAGCGCCGACTCGTCGTCGAGCAGACCGAGAAAGACCGCTCGGCACAAATCGCAGGCGTTGTCGGTACGCAGGCCGCCGCGCGCTTACTCAAGAACAGCGACAACGAGACCGCACGCAATCTGGGCAGCGCGGCAGAAGTCGCCGCTGCCGTAGGCGCCGTTGCCACCGCAGCAGACGTGCTTACCGAGAGCTTCGCTAACGCAAAGGCCATGGCGGAGGCCTGCGGCTTGCCTATCCCCCGTGCAAAAAAGTGGATCATCGCGCTTGTGGCGCTACCCCTCGCAATCGTATGCGGTGCCTATATCCCGCAGCTGGCGCAGGGAAACACCGAGATGCAGGAGAACGCCGCGGCCGCGGCCGAGCAGATCGCCATCGCCCGCAAGACGTTAGAGCCCGCATGCGAGTACGTGTCTGCCGATGACCCTTACGAGCGATATCAAGATTACGGCTATCACGTCCGCGGCTACTTGCACGACGGCGACTCCGATACCCAGAAGACCTATACGTACCTGGATTTCGACAACAAGGGAACGCTCAAGGAAGTGAGTTACGTAGCAGAAATCGACCCCGATGCGAGCCTTGAGGACAACCTCGCCCGCATCGAGCTCGACTTTGACGAGCTTTCCTCTGTCGTCCAAACCGCAGACGTCAAGACCGTGAGCCCCGAGCTCCTAGCACCGCAAAAGCTCCCCGAAGAGTTTAGGCAGGCTTTCTTGAACGGTTCGCTCTACGAGAGAATCTCCATCAGGACGAGCGACGACCCCGTCAAAGCGTATTACTCGTTTGACACGGATCCCGAGGACGAGTTTGACGAGTACACCCATCCAAGCATCCGTATCACGTTGATGGGTAAAACGAGCTAGGCGCAGGAGGGGGGCTGCCCCTTCCCCCATGTGGCAAAGGGACAGCCCCTTTGTCACATTATTCCGAGCGCAGAGCCTCTACGGGGTCTTTCTTAGACGCGCTGCGGGCCGGCAGCAAGCCAGCGACGACCGTCAGCACCACCGAGATCGCGATGAGCGCCAGCGCGTCCTGAACGGGCAGGCTCATCAGGTTGGGAACCTGCTTGGTCGCAAGCGCCCAGGCATTGACCGGGAGGCTCACGAGCACCACGACGGCGATGGCAAAAACGCCGGCGATGAGGCCCTCGATAAAGGTCTCGGCATTGAATACGTTGGCCACGTTGCGTTTCGACGCGCCGATCGCGCGCAAGATGCCGATCTCCTTTTTGCGCTCCAGCACGCTGATGTAGGTGATGATGCCGATCATGATAGAGCTCACCACCAGGCTAATACTCACAAACGCAATGAGCACCAAGCTGATGGTGTTCACGATATCGGTCACCGAGCCCATGATGATGCCCATGTAGTCGGTGTACGAGATTGCCTGCTCGTCATGCCCGGCGGCTTTGACCTGCTTGTTATACGCATCGATATGGTCGAGCACGTGCTCCTTGGCCTCAAAGTCGCGCGGGAAGATCTTGACCGAGATGGGATCTGCCTCGTCCGCATAACACAGCGTGGTCAGGTTGTTGTCGTAGGTGAGCTGCGACGCCTTCGCATAGCTCATCATGAGCGAGCTCAGGTCCTCGGCATCCATGTTGAAGTGGATAGCACGGGCAAAGGCGCTCGCATCCACGTGCATGGCGCTCGCCAGGTTGGCAAAACTCGACGACATCTGCGTCGCCATTTGTCCCATGAGCCCCGCCGCGCCTGCTTTGAGCTGGGACGATACGGTCGTCGCAATCTGCTCGCTGATCGCCTTCATCACCTGGTCCATAGCCTGCTGCAAATAGGGCGCGAGCTGTTTTTGTGCGTAGTCGGTCATTGCCTGCTGTAGCCGCTCAGCCAGCACATCTCCGCCCAGCGCCTTGAGCTGCGCTAAGCATTGCTGCGCCGCGGCATCGTTCTCAAGATATGCCGAGAATGCGGCGGCAAGCTTTGTCGCGTCCTTAAGATCTTCGGGCGTCAGCGCCTTAAACTGATCGGACTGCATAAAGCCCTCAAACAGCTGGTTGGCAAGCGCGCCCACCTGCTGCATCTGCTCGGGTGTGAGTTCCAAGCCATCGAAGACTCCCGAGAAATCGGGGGCCGGCGCCTTGGCCATGATGTCGTTGAAGTCGATGTCCTCGCCAACGCCCGAAAGGTCGATATCCAGGCCTGACAAATCGATGCCCGAAAGGTCCATACCGCCGGCCACACCCGAAAGCGCGGACGCATCGAACGAGAACGCGCTCTTGAGTGCCGCCTCGTCAACGCTGAACATGCTGCCCAGGTCCACGCCCTGCTTGGCCTCGCCCTGCAACTCGTCGAACGTTTTGCCGGTAAAGACATCCGTCTCGGGATGAGCAAGCTGCTCCTGCACAATCTTCGAATCGGCCGCGCGCTCCATAAGCTGGCGAGTCAGCGCATGTGTGTAGGCGATACCGGGCGAAAGGGCGCTCGCGTTGGCCGTCTCGTTGGGCCGTACCACGCCCACAATGCGCACGTCAATGCCATCGGCAACCTTGGCCGCCATGAAGTCGGCGTCACCGGATATATCGGCCCACATACCGGTCTCTTCGTTTTTGCGATACGCATCTGCCGGCGACAGCACCTTAAACGTGGTGGACAGCGCATCGTCGTAGGTAAAGTCGGCAGCGGTCTCGGGCGTCTCGACCCCGCCATCGGCCGTCATGGCGCTGTTGACCAGGTCGTTGAGCTCATCGATATCCAACGCACCGATGCTATAGAGCGTATAGTCGCCCACCGTGCCACGGCTCGAAAGCACCATCACGGCCTCGTTGGCGGACGCGGGCCAATGACCGGCAACGACATCGTACTGGCGGTCGAGCAGGCTCTGGTCGTCAATCATTTCGTTGAAGACCGAGGTTCCCATGGACTCCATGCTCACCGTTGCCGCCGAGCTCGCGCCGCCGCTCATGGCCTCGGTCATGGCATTGGGCACCAGACGCACGGGCTTCTCGTCGCCCTTGCCCGCGCGATAGACAACCGGCGTTACGCCATAGCCGTACTGAATAGCGTTGACCTCTTTGTCGATGCCGTCGCCACCGGCATCGAGCCATGCCTTGAAGCTCGTCATATCGTTGGACTTAACGCTCGCGAACATGTCCTTCACGGCCGTGACCACGGGAATCTTATCGGACTTCTTGACCGAATCGTCCTCACTGTCGGAAGCGCCGCTCACATCATCGCCATCCTCCGTGGCCCCCTGCCCGCCCATCATGGACGACAGGTCGTAATCCTGCTTGGAAATGGTGAGCGGATAGCTCGAAAGCGTATCCTCCTCGACCTTTTTGATGTAGCCGTTTACGCCGTTGGACAGCGCCAGAATCGCCGCGATACCGATAATGCCAATCGAGCCCGCAAATGCAGTCATGGCCGTACGGCCCTTCTTGGTCATAAGGTTTCGGGCAGAAAGGCCCAGCGCCGTTACAAAGCTCATCGAGGTTTTACGCGTGGGCTTGGCCTCGCGACGCGCGGCTTTGGCAACATCAAAGGGATCGGAATCGTCGGTGATCTTACCGTCTGCGAGGTTGACGATGCGCGTGGCGTAACGGTACGCCAGCTCGGGATTATGCGTGACCATGATGACCAGACGGTCGCGCGCAACGTCCTTGAGCAAGTCCATGACCTGCACGGACGTCGTTGAGTCCAGGGCGCCGGTCGGCTCGTCTGCCAACACGATCTCGGGATCGTTGATCAGAGCACGGGCAATGGCCACGCGCTGCATCTGTCCGCCCGAAAGCTGGCTCGGGCGCTTGTTTACATGCTCGCCCAGACCGACTGTCTCAAGCGCCCTGCGCGCACGCTGGCGACGCTCGGCATGCCCCACGCCCGTAAGCGTGAGCGCCAACTCCACGTTTTCCAAAATAGTCTGATGCGGAATAAGGTTATAGCTCTGGAACACAAAGCCGATGCGGTTGTTGCGGTAGGCGTCCCAATCGCGGTCGCGGAAGTCCTTAGTCGAAATGCCATCGATGAGCAGGTCGCCAGAATCAAAGTGATCGAGTCCACCGATAACGTTGAGCATCGTAGTTTTGCCTGAGCCCGAAGGGCCCAAAATGGCCACAAACTCATTATCGCGAAAGGCCAAGCTCACGCTATCGAGCGCCACCTGCGTAAACGACTGCGTAACGTACCTTTTGCAGATATCTTTGAGCTCCAGCATGGACGGCAACCTCTCCTGCGCGGGCGCACTCGCCCGCTCTCCCCCGCCGTTCGTATTCGACGCGTTTGTCCTACTCTATTCCGTTTTTTAGTCCACACCAGTGAGAAACGTCACGAACTGGGCAAAAACGAACGGGACGGCACGCCACACAGCGCACCGTCCCGCACACAACATCGACAATGTGACAAAGGGGCTGTCCCTTTGTCACATTACTGTTCGCTCTTCGCCAGCGCCTGGTCGATAAGCTTGTCGAGCGCCGCGCGCTGCTCGGC
This sequence comes from Collinsella sp., assembly GCA_036550635.1. Taxonomy (GTDB): domain Bacteria; phylum Actinomycetota; class Coriobacteriia; order Coriobacteriales; family Coriobacteriaceae; genus Collinsella. The sequence continues at coordinate 18,193 of JAXKFZ010000128.1, forward strand.
GGAGTTGATGGCGCCCACGATGGGCTCCCCTACGATGTTGCCGTTCTGGTCGATAACGTAGGTCGTCGGGAACGAGAACAGATTTGACGTAAACTTGCCGGCCTCGCTATCCGACTTGAACCAGATGTTCTTATATGTCACGCCCTTCTTGTTTAGCACGTCCTTGGCATCTGCAATCTCGCCCTTGTTGCCATCGAGCGTAAAGGAATTGACACCCACGACCTGGCCGCCCTTCTCGGCAAGCTCCTTATTCAGGTTCTCGAGATCGCCCAGTTCGCCCACGCACGGCTTGCAAGTGGTAAACCAGAAGTTCATGACGGTGACCTTGTTCTTGGAGAACAACTCGTCGCTGCTCACGTCGTTGCCGTCCAGGTCCTTGCCTGTAAAGCTGGGGAACTTTGTCGCCTCGCTCGAAGCATCGGCGCCAGCCGTCATGCCCGCGGTCGAAGCGTCGACACTCTCGCCCGCGCTCGGGGTGTTTCCACAGCCGGGAAACTTCTTTTCCAGGCTCTCGAGCTTGTCCTCAATCTCCTTGATCTGCTGCGCGCCCGCCTTGAGCGTCTTGAGTTCATCCGCCGTAAACTCATCTTTGGCGCCGTCGATGGTCTTGAGCAGGAAATCGCCGTAATTGCTGCCGTCCTCAATCATTGTCGACTCTTTATTTGCTGCATTGAACACCTTTTCCCACAGCGCATTATCGCTCGAAAGGATATCGTTCTCTTTTTGCATGAGCTTCGCATACAGCTCGGCGGCCTCGTCGGCGTTAGCCGGCTCTTGCGCAATGAGCTCCGCGATCTTAGGATCGGAGCCCGTAGGTTCGCTCGCGTTGCTGCCGGGCGCCGAACACGCCACAAGACACAAGGCCAGCACCGGCACCATAAACAGAGCCGCAATCTTAGAAAGCTTCATGGTCATTCCTCCGTTTTGTCGAAGCTTGTTTTACTTTTTATCGGCGGTCAGGGGGAGCTTTTCTGCCGACACATCCAGGCCATAGCGATAGCTGATGGCATCGACGGGACAGGCCCCAATGCACTTTCCGCACCGGATACATTCGGCATGATTGGGCGCGCGGGTCACGTCAACGTCCATCTGACAAACCTTTGAACACTTGCCGCACGAGACGCATTTGCATGCGTCGACCCGTATCCCCAGCAAGGACACCTTATTCATGAGCGCATAGAATGCGCCGAGCGGGCAAATCCATTTGCAGAAGGGGCGATAAAACAAAACGCTCAGCACCACCACGGCAATGAGAACGAAAAGTTTCCAGGTAAAGAGCTGCCCCAGCGCAGATCGAATGCCGGCGTTGGCAATGGCCAGCGGAATGGCGCCCTCGAGCACGCCCTGCGGACAGACGTATTTGCAAAAGAACGGATCGCCCATCCCCACATCGTTGACCACCAGCACAGGCAGCAATACCACAGCAAACAGCAGCACAACGTATTTGATATACGTAAGCGCCTTGAGCCTTTTTGTCGAAAGCTTTTTGCCGGGGATCTTGTGAAGCAGTTCCTGCAGCCAGCCAAACGGGCACAGAAAGCCGCATACAAAGCGTCCCAGCAGCACGCCGAGCAAAATGAGCGTACCGGTGACATAGTAAGAAAAGTTGAACTTGGATGAACCTACCACCGACTGGAACGACCCGATGGGGCACGCACCCGATGCCGCGGGGCACGAATAGCAATTAAGTCCAGGTACGCAGACTGTTTTCCCCGCGCCCTGATAGATGCCGCCTTTGGCAAAGTTTGGCAGGTGAATATTGGTGACCAGCGTCGCCGCCGCCTGAATGAATCCGCGAAATCGGGCCAAAACATGCGACGCAGTGTTTTCTCTTTTATCCAATTCCGATACACTCCAAGCACAGCCTAATCGCTTTGGCCAGCACGGCATCCGCCTCGCC
>JAXKFZ010000129.1:0-8341 GCA_036550635.1 Collinsella sp.
ACGCGGCGTGGGCTACAAACTTCTTACCCGCCCGCTCACCGATGAAGAGATCATCCGGCTCCACGGTATGGTCATGCGCAACCGCTCCACGCCTATCGCTATCCGCAAGAGCATGGCGCAGCACTTAGTTGCCATGGCGAGCGCCGACGTTCGCGGCTACCTCGATACACCCGAACCCGCTCCAAGCGCAGGCAGCAAGGCTACCAAGGCAACACGCACGCCCATCAAGCGCATCGACACGTGCGAGCTCGTCGAGCAGGCTATCGACCACGGAACCACGGTGAGTTTTGATATTTCGAGCGTCACGACACGCGGCGAAACCGAAGCAGCACGGATGACACTCCGTCCCTTTGCCATCAGGCAGCGCGATGGCATCTCGTATCTGCTGGGAACGGTCTACGACGCCCGAGGCACCGACGATACGCTGCGCACCGTCGAGATCGCCCGTATGAGAAACGTCACCACACGTCTCCTCGACGGCAAGAAGCTCTTCGCCGCCCTAGACGAGGACGACGCCTCCTCCGCCGCATAAGACCCTCCGCCGCCCATTCGACTACCCGTACCGCCCATCCGATTCTGTATTAAAAAACCCGCCAGGCTGTTGTAAAAATGGACATCAGCGCTACTATAGTTCCACTTGCACTTTGTCCCAGTGCAGTGTTTCCAGCCATTTTTATACTGGGGGTAATGATATGAAGGACATCACCATCAGCCGCAGGAGCCTTCTGGTCTCCGCTGGCCTGCTCGCGCTCGCCCCGCTCGCCGGATGCGGCGGCAACTCTGGTTCCGGCTCTGCTGCCGCCGGTTCCGACTACACTATCGGCGTTCTGCAGCTCACCGAGCACTCCGCACTCGATGCCGCCAACGACGGCTTTGTCAAGGCCATCAAGGAGAGCGGCCTTAAGGTCAAGATCGACCAGAAGAACGCCCAGAACGACCAGTCCACGTGTAAGTCCATTGCTGACAAGTTTGTGGGCGACAACGTCAACCTGATTTATGCCATCGCCACGCCCGCCGCGCAGGCTGCCGCCGGCGCCACGGCCGATATCCCCATCGTGGGCTGCGCCATCACCGACTACGCCGCCTCCGGCCTGGTCCAGGACAACGACAAGCCGGGCACCAACGTCACGGGCGCTTCCGACCTCACCCCGGTCGCCGAGCAGCTCGAGATGATGCAGAAGGTCCTGCCCGACGTTAAAAAGGTCGGCCTGCTCTACTGCACCGCCGAGTCCAACTCCGACGTCCAGATCAAGGCCGCCGAGAAGGAGCTCGACAAGCTGGGCCTCGAGTACACCGATTTCACCGTCTCGAGCTCCAACGAGATTCAGTCCGTCGTCGAGTCTGCCGTGGGCAAGGTCGACGCGCTGTACTCCCCCACCGACAACACCATCGCCGCGGGCGCCTCGCAGGTGGGCCAGATCTGCAAGGAGAACAAGCTTCCCTTCGTGACTGGCGAGGAGGGCATGTGCATGGCCGGCGGCCTGTTCACCCTCTCCATCAATTACGAGGATCTGGGCTACGCCGCGGGCGAGATGGCCGTCAAGATTCTGAAGGGCGAGGCCAAGCCCGAAGACATGCCTATCAAGCACCTCTCGAGCAAGGACCTGGTCGTCGTCAAGAACGACGAGATGGCCGAGGCCCTGGGCATCGACCTTTCCGCTCTGGACGCGTAATGCTATACGCGGCATGCGTCTAGAGCCCGTGCTCGCGCTTTAGCTGCGTTATTCAATATCTGAGCCACAGGGGCGGGCGCTGTAGACCGGCGTCCGCCCTGCTTGTTTCAGGTAAAACAAAACGTCTGTCCGTAACTCTTCTATGCATTGTTACCGCTATCATGGTGACTCACGTGTCCACCCTATCCTAGGAGGTATGAAGCATGCTCATTGCATTGCAGGGCGCCGTTTCGCAGGGCGTCCTCTGGGGCATTATGGTGCTTGGCGTGTTTATCACGTTCCGCCTGCTCGACATTCCCGATATGACCTGCGACGGCAGCTTTGCCCTCGGCGGCTGCGTCTGCGCTGTGCTCATCGTCAATAACAACGTCGACCCGCTGCTCGCCGTGCTGGCCGGTATGTGCGCCGGCGCCATCGCGGGTGCCGTCACGGGCATTTTGACCACCGTCTTCGAGATTCCCGCGATCCTCGCCGGAATCCTCACCCAGATCAGCCTGTGGTCCATCAACCTGCGCATCATGGGCAAGTCCAATACGCCAATTCTTGCCAAGGGCACCGTGTTCTCGGCCGTCAGCAATATGACCGGTCTGCCGCAGTCCACCGTTGCCATCATCTTGGGCATCCTGCTCGCCGTGGCTATCGTTGCCATCCTGTATTGGTTCTTTGGCACCGAGATCGGCTCGGCGCTGCGCGCCACCGGCAACAACGAGTACATGATCCGCGCTCTGGGCGTCAACACCAACTCCACCAAGATGATCGCCCTCGTGCTCTCCAACGCCCTCATCGGCCTTTCGGGCGCGCTTATCTGCCAGAGCCAGAAGTATGCCGACATTGGTATGGGCACCGGTGCCATCGTTATCGGTCTTGCCGCCATTGTTATCGGTGAGGTGCTCGGCCGTCTGCTGCCCGGCGGCCTCACGCAGTTTAGCGTCCGTCTTGCCTCCGCCGTCTTTGGCTCCGTGGTGTACTTCCTTATCCGCGCCATCGTGCTGCAGTTGGGCATGGACGCCAACGACATGAAGTTGCTCTCCGCTGTGATCGTCGCCGTGGCCCTGTGCGTGCCCGTGGTTTGGGAGCGCTATAAGCTCCGCAGCTCCTACACGAAGGGGGATGAGGCAGATGCTTAAGCTCTCGCACGTCAAGAAGACCTTTAACAAGGGCACCGTCACCGAGAAGCGCGCGCTCACCGGCGTCGACCTCACCCTGAATGACGGCGACTTTGTAACCGTGATCGGCGGCAATGGCGCCGGCAAGTCCACGCTGCTCAACATGATCGCCGGCGTGTACCCGCTCGATTCGGGCGTTATTGAGCTCGACGGCACCGACATCTCGCGCCTGAGCGAGTCGCAGCGCGCCAAGTACCTGGGCCGCGTGTTTCAGGACCCCATGCGCGGTACCGCTGCCGACATGCAAATCGCCGAGAACCTGGCCCTCGCCAAGCGTCGCGGCCAGCGTCGCGGCCTTTCGTGGGGCGTCACCAAGGCCGAGAAAGATGAGTACGTTGAGCTGCTCAAGCGCCTGGACCTTGGTCTGGACACGCGTCTCAACGCCAAGGTCGGCCTGCTCTCGGGCGGCCAGCGCCAGGCACTCACCCTGCTCATGGCCACGCTCACCAAGCCACGCCTGCTGCTGCTCGACGAGCACACCGCGGCCCTCGACCCCAAGACGGCCTCTAAGGTGCTCAATCTGACCGAGGAGATCGTCGACGAGAACCACCTCACCACGCTCATGGTCACGCATAACATGAACGACGCTATCCGTCTGGGCAACCGTCTGATCATGATGCACGAAGGCCACGTGATCTACGACGTGGCGGGCGATGAGAAGAAGTCGCTCACCGTAGCCGACCTGCTGCAGAAGTTCGAGGAGGTCTCGGGCGGCGAGCTCGCCAACGACCGCATGCTGCTGAGCTAAAACCTGCCAAAAAGGGACAGGTTTATTTTGGCAGGTTTTATCTGCGCAAACGTCAAAACCGCCGCTAAGGGACAGGCGCCCTTGCGGCGGTTTTCGCATATTATGTCGATAATCCGATATTCAACCAGACATTCTGGCTAAGGACTAAGGAAACTGCCATGAAAAGACTCCCCCGCCTTGCGTTAGCCGCCGCGTTGTTTGCCGGCGCGCTCGCAGGCATCCCAAGCCTCGCTTTCGCGGGGAACCTGCCCGCCGCCATTGACGGCTCCGTGGCCGTCATGCACACCAACGACATCCACGGCAGCTACAAGTACAGCTACAACGCAAGCAAGGGCACCGGCACTGTGGGCTTTGATGGGCTGGCGGTTCTCTATAGCGCCCAAAACAGCGCCCCCGATCTTTTGCTCGATGCGGGCGACACCTTCCACGGGCAGTCCTTCGCCACCATGAGCGAGGGCAAGAGCATCGCCGAGCTCATGGACACCTTCTATGTAGACGGCTACGACGCGACCACGCCGGGCAACCACGACTGGAGCTACGGCGCAGACAAACTCCGCACCATGACCGGCTACAGCACCACCGGCACGCCCTTCGCCATGCTCTGCGCGAACGCGAAGTCCACGAGCGGCGTATGGAGCTCGAGCATCACGAAGACGCTCGATCGCACCTGGGAGGATACCGAGGATCACTCCACATTCGACTACAAAATCAAGGTCGGCGTCGTGGGTGCCATGGATGAGTCGCTAGGTTCCTCGCTGCGCGCGGACCTGGTCGCGGGCACCAGCTTCTCGAGTGCCGCGAACGCCATCAATACCGAGGCAGAGCAGCTGCGCAAGGAGGGCTGCGATGTTGTTGTGTGTGTATCGCGCACACGCTCGACGCCAAGACCTTTGCCACGCGACTCCGTGGCGTCGATGCCCTTATCGCAGGCCACGAGCACATCAACCTTAACGAGAAGGTGACGGGAGCCGACGGCAAGACGATCCACGTTGTCGAGGCAGGCAGCGCCTTTGCCGAGGTGGGGCTGCTTTCCATTCCGTACAAGTACAACACGAATGACACCGAGACGACCGACGATGACACGGTCACGGTCCCTGCAGACGGTAGCGACGAGAAGCTCTACACCGCCAAGAACGTCAACGACCTTTTGGCAGACCCCGACAAGGGCTCCGACTACCAAAGCCGCCTTGAAGCCGTCCGCAACAAGATCAAGCCGCTCGATGTGGCCTTTGAAAACGAATCGAACAAGGTGCTCGGCACATCCACCACCAACTATTTCTACGGCGAGGACGCCGCAGGCACGCATGGTTGGGAAATGGTGCGCACCACCGATTTCCGCCCCAGCAAGGAGGGCGACACCACCAAGGCCCAGACCATCGGCCACGTGATTTGCGGCTCCTATCTTGCCCTGACGGGCGCGGACTTCGCTATCGAAAACGCTGGCGGCATCCGCGGCGGCATCGCGGCGGGCAACGTGACCGCCGGCAACGTCATCGCCATCTCGCCCTACGGCAACACCGTGGAGACCTGGACCATGACCGGCGCGGACTTCCTCGCAGCGCTCGAGCACTCGCTACAAATCAGCGACGATTGCAACGACAGCTACGAGCTTCAGCAGGCTTATGTGGCGGCCGGTCACACCGAGCAGGAGGCGCAAAACAAGTACCAGTGGCGCGATGACTCTGGCAGCGTTCTCTCCTTTGGCGGCATCAACGTGACGATTGATTGGACGCAGCCCGAAGGCAAGCGCATTGTGAGTGCCACACTCACCAAAGACGGCAGCACGTTCGATCCCACCAAGACCTATACCGTCGCCACCAACAACTACATCATTACCAACACGACCGACTTCCCCACCTTCGCAAACGCCACCAAGCACACCGAGTGGGGTACCTGCGAGTCAGCGCTAAGGGCGCTGATCGGGCAGAGCAGCTGGGAGAGCAAGATGGCCTCGCTCGCGGGCACCATCAGCTTTGGCTCCGCTGCCGTGGACCCCACGCCCACACCGGCCCCGACGTCTAAGCCCTCACCTAAGACGGACACGACGACCACGAAGGTCATCACCAAGAAGACGACCGGTAAGCTCGCTGCAACGGGAGACCGCACGCTGGCAGTAGTTGGCGCGTGCCTTATCGGCGGCATCATCGTCATCATCCTCGGCATTATCTGGAAGCGTCGACGCTAAGCTACACCGCCGGGCCTTGCAGCCCCGCCGCGTAAACCTTATATCGAGCACAGAAGCCCGTCCGAATTTGATCGGACGGGCTTCTTGGTGGGTATCATGGTTGGACGAGCATTAGGAGGTTTTCCCTACATGGAATTGTTTGAGCCGATTCTTCATTTCTTTGAGCAACGGTGGGTCCACAACATCATCTGGGCCGTCATCTTGGCGATAGGCACCGCCGTCGCCGCCAAGGTCGTATCCAAGACCCTGAACCATCTGCTTAACCGAGACGATAACCCGCTTCCGGCATCAAGTATCTTCATCAACATCGCGCGCGCCGTCATCTGGATGATTGGCGGCAGCTTTATCCTCGACAACTGCTTTGGCATTAACGCAAATGCCCTCGTCGCCGCTCTTGGCGTCGGCGGCATCGCCATCTCGCTGGGCTTTCAGGACACGCTGTCAAACCTTATCGGCGGCATGCAGGTGACCTTTATGGGCATCATCAAGCCCGGCGACAATATCGAGGTCGGCGGCGTGTCGGGCGTGGTCCAGGACATCACCTGGCGTCATACGACCATCGAGGACGCCTGCGGGCAAACCATCATCGTCCCCAACTCAAATATCTCCAAGAACACGCTCGTGCACCTCATGCCCTTTGGGCGTGTGGCTGTGCCCGTTGCCGTAAAGGACACGTCCAAGTGGGCCTCGCTCGACGCACTGGCAGACGAGCTGACCAGCGACACCAAGGCCGCCGTGCTTCCCATCTCGGGCTTTGACAAGGAGCCCTACGTACTCTTTAGCGAAATCGGCGACTTTGGCATCAAAGGAAAGATCATCTTTATCGTCAGCGACGACAGCACTACTTTCACGGCAGCCGACGCCTGTATCCGTGCCATCGCCCCCATCATCGCTTAACCCGCCAAAAAGGGACAGGCACCTTTGTGGTGGTTTTCATTCGTGGTACCATGGTTCATATAGTTGTTTAAACGACTAAGGGAGCAACATCATGGAAGAGGCCTATCGTCAAGCACGCAAGCGCGGCGAGCAGGGACGCCGTCGCGCCATCAGCCAAAGCGAGCACCCGTACCTTACGGACCTCGACAGCCTCGTTGCCCAGCTCCCCTTAGGTCAGCGAGAGAATGTCGGCCTAAGGGATATTCCGCTCGAAATGGTCGTCGGCACAGTCACCAAAGGCCGTCAGTCCGCCTTTTCATGCAACTTTATGCCCCTGCTGCCGTTTAACACTGAGTTCGCCCGCAAGTGGTCCAACCTCTACGACATCCAGGTAACCGAGGGCTATCGCGATCCCATCATCGTCACCGAGTTCATGCATCGGTTCTATGTCCAGGAAGGCAACAAACGCGTCAGTGTCCTCAAATTCCTGGACGCTCCAACGGTTTCGGCCAGGGTCACCCGTCTCTACCCCGGCACCTGGGATTCCGTCGAAAGCCGCCTGTACGGTGAATTCTGCGCGTTTTGGCGCGTCTGCCCCCTATACGAAATCGAGTTCTCGCGTGAGGGAAGCTACGAGACGCTCGCCAAGATGCTCGGTCGGAACCTTATCGAAAAATGGCCGCAGAAAAAGGTCGACTACCTGCGCCACACCTTCCTGCTCTTTAAGCGCGCCTACCTTCGCGCAGGCGGCGACCACCTGGACATTACGCCCGCCGACGCCATGCTCGTCTACCTCAATGTGTACAACCAGGACCGCCTGCTGGATACGCCGACGGATATCGTCGTAAACCGCCTGTGCAAGATTTGGCGCGAGCTGGTCATTGCCGGCAAAAACGACGAGGACAAGGTCGATCTTGTCGAAGCGCCGAGCGTCGATGAGGAGGAGTCGCCCGCCAAGTCCACCTCCGGCGTGCTCAACTTCTTTATGGGCAAGACTGTCTATTCGGCGGCCAACCCCCTGCGTATCGCCTTTATCCATGAGTTCCCCTGTGCGGCGTCGAGCTGGGACAGTCTGCACGACCAAGGACGTCAGTATCTCGATGAGCACTTTGACGGTATCGTGCGCACCGAGGCGTTCGAAGACTGTCACGATCCGGACGTGTTCTACGCCGCCGTGGAAACGGCTGTCAAACATGGAGACAACGTCATCTTCTCGACCTCGCACCGCCTGATGGAATACACGCTCAGAGCTGCCGTTGAGTATCCCCAGGTTCGGTTCCTTAACTGCTCTATCGGCCTTCCCCACCAAAGCGTCCGTTCGTACTTTGGCAAGATGTACGAGGCCAAGTTCCTCCTGGGCGCCCTTGCCGCCAGCATGGCGGACAACCATCGCATCGGCTACCACGCGTCGGTCTTCGCCTCGGGCGCACTCAGCGAGATCAATGCCTTTGCCATCGGTGCCTCGCTGCTCGACCCCCGCGCGCAAATTATCCTCACCTGGGGCGATGTGCCCGCCGGCGGTCTCGCCGAGGCCATGTGCCGCGAAGGCGTGAGCGTCATGACCGGCGCTGACATGTCAAAGTCGCTCGAAGACCCAACGGCCTACGGGCTTCACCGCTTGGTCGACGGCAAAGTCACCGGCATCGCCATGCCCGTATGGAACTGGGGCCGTTACTACGAGCTCATCGTTCGC
>JAXKFZ010000001.1:0-3843 GCA_036550635.1 Collinsella sp.
CAGTGCCGTAAAGAACAGAAAGACGAGCGTAAGCTGCACGCTGAACACGAACATCACGCTCACAGCACCAACAACCGTGCCGATCGACACGAGCAGCTGCAGCAATCCGCGCTGCATGCTCTCGGACATCTTGTCCAGGTCGTTGGTCGCGCGGCTGACGACCTCGCCGGGACGATGCGCTTCAAAATAGGCGAGCGGCAGACGGTTGAGCTTTTGCGCGATGCGGTTGCGCAGGCGCAGATTGAGGCGTTCGGCCACGCTCGACATCAAAAAGCTCTGGAGCGCGTAGAACGAGGCGGCGGCTGTCCAAATCATAAAGTAGACGAAGATGGTCTTGCCGCAGTTCTCCCAAGTGATGTTGAAGGTGGTTCCGTTGGCAAACGCCACCTGAATGTGGCCCCACAGCTCATCGATCACGCGGGCGCTATATGCCGGCGCAGCGGTGTTAAAGATGGCGTAGAACACAATGCTCGCGAACACGATATAGAAGCGCCAATGGTCGCCGGCAGCCTCGCTCCACAGGCGGCGCACCGTCGCCCAGGTGTCGCGGGGTTTCTCGTCCTCGTCCTCGTCGCCCACATCGCGCATACGCTCTGCCTCGGCGCGGGCGCGCTCGTCCTCGGCACGTTCGTTTTCCTCGTAGAGCGCTTGGCGGCGAGCCTCGCGCTCCGCCGCCTTGGCGGCTTCGTCCAGGTCGGGCGCGACGCCCGTCTCCTCGACTGTCTCTACAACCGCAGCGCCATCGACGATGCCCTGCTTCTTGAGCTCCTCGGTCATGCTACTCACCTCCCTTCATCTGCGATTCCGCGATGGCGCGGTACACCTCGCAGGTTTCCATGAGCTCGTCGTGCGTGCCTAGGCCCACGATCTCGCCGTCTTTGAGCACCACGATCTGATCGGCATGCAAAATAGTCGAGATGCGCTGGGCGATGATGAGCACCGCGGCATCGCACGTCTCGTCCTGCAGCGCATGGCGCAGTGCCGCATCGGTCTTAAAGTCCAGGGCCGAAAAACTGTCGTCGAAGATATATAGATCGGCATGCTTCATGAGTGCGCGGGCAATCGCCAGGCGCTGGCGCTGACCACCCGAGAAGTTCGTGCCGCCCTGGGCCACCGGCGTATCGAGCCCCTGGGGCTGGTCGAGCACAAAGGTGCTCTGGGCAACCTCCAGCGCATGGAGCATGTCAGCCTCAGTCGCGTCTTCGTTGCCAAAGCGCAGGTTGCTCGCCACCGTACCCGAGAACAGCCATGCCTTCTGCGGCACATAGGCAATGCGCCCGCGGATGTCGTCTTGCGAAAGGTCGCGCAGATCGATGCCATTCAGGCGAATGGCGCCCTTCGTGGCATCGTGGAAGCGAAGCAGAAGCTTTGCCACCGTCGATTTGCCCGAGCCTGTCGAGCCAACGATCGCAGTCGTCTGACCGCGACGGCAGGCAAAGCTCAGGTCGCACAGGGTATCCTCGTCGGCATCGTCAAAACGGAACGACATGTGGTCGAACACGGCCACCGCGTCGGCACCGTCAACAGACTCCGCCGCGCACGTGTCCAGCGTGCGCTTGCCGTCCACGATGCTCGGCTCAATCTCCAACACCTGCTGCGCACGGTTCAGGCATGCGGCGGCGCGTGGGAGCGTCAGAATCACCATCTGCGCCGTCATCACAAAGAACAGGATCAGGATCGCGTACTCCAGCACGGCCGAGATGCTACCGATTTGCATGGCGTGGACGCCCACGCGGTTGCCGCCCACCCACAGCACCGCCACCTCGGCGATATTCATCAAAAAGAAGCTGGAGCTGTCGAGACCCACAAACAGGTGGTTGACCTTGATGGCATTGGCCGCGTAATCGCTAAACACCTCGTCCAGGCGCTGCTCCTCGTGGCGCTCCTTGTTAAATGCGCGGATGACGCGCACGCCCACGATGTTCTCGCGCAGCACCACGTTCATGCGGTCGATAAAGCTCTGCAGGCGCATAAAGATCGGCGCGGCGTTGGCAACGGTAAAGACCGCCGCCACCAGCACGATCGCAACCACCACGCCCAGCAGCGTGCCCATGGCGGGATCGATGAACCAAGCAAAAATGATGCCTGCCACGGCCAAGAACGGCACCGGCAGCACCAGCTGAATCGTCTGAAGGACAGCTTGCTGAATCACGTTGATGTCGTTGAGCGAGCGCGTGATCATCGAACCCGTGCCAAAGCGCTCAAAGTCGCTGGCGGACAGCTCGAGCGACTTGTCGTACACGGCATTGCGGATATCGCAGGCCACGTTGGCGGCCAGGCGCGCCGAAAGATAGCAGCCCAGCACCGTGCCGCCGCTGGCCATGCCGGTCGCGATAAGCATGTACAGGCCGTTGCGTAATATATAGTCGACATCACCCGTGGTAATACCGGTGTTGACCATGTTCGCCAGCATCGTGGGAACCAACAGCGTACCGACGTTATCTATCAGCACCGCAAACAGCGTCACCGCAATCAGACCGCGGTACGGCCTCATAAACCTCATTAAGAGTCGCATGCGTCCCCCTCGCCCTTATCGTCAGTCTCGTTCTCGGCGGCCACTTGCCGTTTAAATGCCTCGCACTCTTCGTTAAGAACATGGGAGAACTTACCGACCAAGCGCATGATCTCGCACTGTTCCCACGGCTCGAGCGCCTCGAATGCCTGTTGCTCGGCTTTTTGCGCCGGCAACGCGTAGCGCTTGGCAAACCGCACGCCTTCTTCGGTCAGTCGTACAACCTTGTTTTTACGACTGCCCTCGGCAAACTCCAACGTCGCAAGCCCTCGCGCCCTAAGCGTTTTAATCGCCGAATTGATGGTCTGTTTGCTGTAGAACCATTCACTCGTCAGCCGACTCACGGCAACGCTTCCGCCCGCTGCACTCGTGTCGACGAGCATCCAGTAGGCGCAGTCCGAAAGGCCGCAGGCGCGCGAGAACTCCGAATAGATATGGTCGAGTCCATTGAGCAACCGATCGAAGTCGACCAGCGTAACCGCACTATTCATCTATCCCACCATTCAATTGTCCGATTTTTGACCAATTATGTGTCTCTAGATTAGTCCGAGTTTTGACTATCGTCAACAGGCTCTCCGCAAATGCGTGCATTTTTATGGCCTATCGGCAGAAAAAGACCGCCGGCGCGGGGGCGGCGCCAGCGGTCACGTGAAAATCGGGTTTTATTGCCTGTTAAGCGGCGACGGCCTCATAGACCGTAGCGCCCGAGAAGCTGTCATGCAGGCTCTTGCCGGCAATCCACGGCAGCTCGACGACCTCGCAGACCGTGTTGACCAACTCAGAACAGTCAGTAAAGTGGCCCTTGTCGTTGAGGGCCTCGCAATCCTGAACACGCCAATAGCCATCGGTGTGCGTGATGTAGTACTCGTGATCGTTGATCGACACGAAAGCGCGCGTCTTGGAACGCAGCAGCTTCAGAAATCCTTCGAAATCGGTCTCGACGACATCTCCAGCCTGGAACATGATGTTACCTCCTGGCCCGGCGCCACCACGGCGCATTGATAAACGTTGGTACTCCTTTAGTAAAACCTTTATCAGAGGTTATGCGTTCGTCATTTAGGCAAGTGGTAAAAAACCGCAGGGTAGACGGGATAAAACGTTTAACCATCCCATTTGTTTGTCACATTCTGAAGGTACTTTTATGCAAACCTACTTTCCCAATTGGAATCTATCCTTTTGGCCGGGCAATTGACCGTCTATCGTTTAAGCCCGACGGGTATGAACGGGGCATCTGCAACGCCACCGCAAGGAGACACCATGGAGACTATCGAAGCACTCATTCACCGCCGCAGCTGCCGCAACTACAGCGATCGTCCCGTCGAGGCCGAAAA
>JAXKFZ010000018.1:0-9297 GCA_036550635.1 Collinsella sp.
GCTGGCCGTCGCCGTCACCGTGATGCGCGTGTCGCCGCTCAAGCCGCTGCGCGTCTTTGGCGACCTGTATGTCCAGGTCTTCCGTAACATCCCCGGCATCGCGCTGCTCATCATCGTCGTCTACGCGCTGCCGCCGCTCAAAATCGTTCTGCCCTATCGCACCTGCGTCATCGTCGCCACGGTGCTGTTGGGCTCGGCCTTTGGGTCCGAGAACTTTATGAGCGGCATCAACACCGTGGGCGTCGGTCAGGTCGAGGCCGCCCGCTCACTCGGCATGAGCTTCAGCCGCATCCTCGCCAAAATCGTGATTCCGCAGGCGCTACGCTCGAGCGTGCTGCCCATGACCAACCTCTTTATCGCCGTCATGCTCACCACCGCCCTCGGCAGCCAGGTGCCGCTTCAACCGCAGGAGCTCACCGGCGTCGTGAGCTACATCAACACGCGCTCGCTCGGTGGCGTCGCCGCGTTCTTTATCTCGGCCCTCGGCTACCTGGGCACGGCCTTTGTGGTGAGCCACATTGGCAACTACATCGATAAGAAGGTGAGAATCCTCCGATGAGCAAGCACTCCTCCCCTGCGCTCACCATGCGCGACGCGCTCTACGAGGCCCCCGGCCCCAAGATGCGCGCCAAGATTCGCATCGGCACCGCCATTTCGCTCATTGCCGTGGCCGCACTCGTCGTCCTTGTGCTGCAGCGCTTTTATGTGACCGGTCAGCTTTCGGTCCACTACTGGTACTTCTTTACGCACCTCACCACCTGGAAGTTCTTGCTTGCCGGCTTTGAGGATACCGTCAAGGTCGCGCTCACCGCCGGCGCCATCGCGCTGGTGCTGGGCTTAGCCCTCATGCTCGGCCGTACCAGCGACATCAAGCCGTTGCAACTGGTCTGCCGCGTGCTCACCGATTTCTTCCGTGGCGTGCCGAGCCTGTTGTTCATCTACTTCTTCTTTTTGGTGCTGCCCCAGTACAAGATCGCGCTGCCGTCGTTTTGGATGCTCACGCTTCCCGTCGCGCTCGCTGCAGCCGGCGTACTGGCCGAGATCTTCCGCGCCGGCGTCAACGCCGTGCCGCGCGGTCAGGTCGAGGCAGCCCAGGCGCTCGGTCTCTCCAAGGCCAAAATCACCTTTAAAATCGTATTGCCCCAGGCGATTCGGTTTATCATTCCGTCGTTGATTTCGCAGCTTGTGGTCGTAGTCAAGGACACCACCGTCGCCTATGTCGTGAGCTACCCCGACCTCATGCAAAATGCCCGCGTGCTCATTACCAACTACGACGCCCTCGTGTCGGTCTACCTGGTTATCGCGGTCATCTACATCCTCATCAACGTCGCGATCAACAAGGCCGCTGTCTACGTTTCGCACAAGACCGGCGCGACCATCATCCGCTAACGCTTTACCATTTCGAGTCATAAGGAGCCGAGCACCATGGCACAGAGCACCTCTTCCACCGGCAATCAGCCGCTGATCGAGCTCAGACACGTCGATAAGCACTACGGCGATCTACACGTCCTCAACGACATCAATCTCTCGGTCGACCGCGGCGAAGTCGTCGTGGTGATCGGCCCCTCGGGCTCGGGCAAGTCGACCATGTGCCGCACCATCAACCGCCTGGAAACCATCGACTCGGGCGAGATCCTCATCGAGGGCGAGCCCCTGCCGCAGGAAGGCAAGGATCTTGCCCGCATGCGTGCCGAGCTGGGCATGGTGTTTCAGCAGTTCAACCTGTTCGCGCATATGACGGTGCTGCAGAACGTCATGCTGGGGCCGGTCGACGTGCTGGGCGTCTCCAAGGAGGAGGCTCGTGAGCGCGCCATGGACCTGCTGAGCCGCGTGGGCGTGGCCGAGCAGGCCAACAAGGTACCCGCACAGCTCTCGGGCGGCCAGCAGCAGCGCGTGGCCATCGCCCGTTCACTCGCCATGCAGCCCAAGGCCATGCTCTTTGACGAGCCCACGAGCGCCCTTGACCCCGAGATGATCAACGAGGTGCTCGAAGTCATGGTCCGTCTGGCCCAGCAGGGCATGACGATGATCGTCATCACGCACGAGATGAACTTCGCCCGCCGCGTAGCCGACCGCGTCGTGTTTATGGCCGACGGCCAGATCGTGGAAACCGGCACGCCCGATGAGTTCTTCGACCACCCCCAGACCAAGCGCGCCCAGGACTTCCTCAACTCCATCAAGGGCCACTAACCCAATTGCCATATCTGCTCGCCATGACCATCCAAACTCGAAAGCAACACCTATGATCGGAACTCGCACTTCATCGTCATACACCCCGCACGTCGACGTCGATCCCGCCGACCGCCCGCTCATCCTCGTCGCGCCGCGCTGGGAAGAGGCGAAGCCGTTTTTAAGCGAGACGCTCTCCCCCAACGAGGAAATCGCAAGTGTCTTTGTCGATGCCATCCTTGCCGCCGGCGGCCTGCCGCTGCAGATGTCCATCACCGAGGACATTGAGGTCATCCGCCATTACGTCGATATCGCCGACGGTATCGCTATTCCCGGCGGCCCGGATGTCAACCCCAAACGCTGGGGCGATGATCGACCCTACGACCCCACCCTCTGCTGCGAGATCCGCGATAGCTTTGAGTTTAAGCTGGTCGGCGAGGTGCTCCGCGCCAAAAAGCCGCTCTTTACCACCTGCCGTGGCACGCAGTTGCTCAACGTCGCCACTGGCGGCACCCTGTGCATGGACGTGCCGAGCCTGGGCGCTCGCGAGGGCCGCACGCAGTGGCGCCATACCCACGTGCTCAACGACCCCGTGCATCCCGTCGAGGTCGTGCCGGGCTCGCTGCTCGACCGCGCGGTTGGCGGACACAGGCTGATCCAAACCAACTCCGCACACCACTGCTGCGTCGATCGTCTGGGTAAGAGCACGCGCTTGGTCGCCAAGGCAACCGACGGCGTTCCCGAGTGCATCGAGGTCGAAGGCCAGCCATTCTGTCTAGGCGTGCAATGGCATCCTGAGTACACGTGGAAGACGCTCGAGACCGACTTTAACCTGTGGAAGTCGTTTGTCGAGGCAGCGGCCAAGGTAAAGCAGGCCCGCTAGCTCGCGAACCACTCAGGATAAAGCCTCCTAAGCCGGGGGGGCGGACACCAGCTACGGTGCCCGCCCCCCTGTATTTGATATGCTCGGTATGATTATCCCTCACAAACAATCAGAGAAATCTCGACCGCAATCGGTCGACAGTAAAGCAAATGATAAAAACGCTTGCTACGTTTATGAGGCAGTCAATTAAAATCGAGATGCATTGACCATTCCCCAACGGGGTCACGCCGCAAATCCACATGAGCATCGAGGCTGGAAGCGGAAGCATGGAATTGGCCCCGATCTGTATGTAGATCGCTACGACGTTGACAAGCAGCAGCATGCCAATCGGACCGAAGCCGGACCCAAAATAGGAAACAACGATTACGCAAGAAACCACGTATGCAAGGCAGGCAGCGGCAGCAAGAACAAGTCGATAGCAAAATACATGCAGGTTGAAATACTGCTGAGCATCCGAAACGATTGCGCAGTTAAGACAGTACAAAACGACACTCGACAGGACAAACGCGCCCAAAAGGGCAAAAGAAGATAGCACCACTCGCGCAACGATAGCGCACACACGCTTCCCTCCCCGAGCCTCCGACAACCCCCACGGTTCCTCGACAAAGCCCGAACTGACAAAGCGCGGCACAATGCAAGCCGCGATGAACGGAAAGAACAATGCATGGGCCAACGGGGCTACGTTGAACAGCAGACCGCGAAAAACCTCTGCATTGCCAAATAGAAGGACATCCTCCGCCGATAGCCGAAGCGTCGGGTCTGGGAAAAAACCCAAGAAACTGTTCTCACGGAGGCTACAGAACCACATCGGGAAAGAATTAAGCTGCAATATCACCATGTACGCATAAATTACCAGGATTAAGGCGTACGCCCATTTGCTCACATGCTTCAATTCTGACTGGAGAAGTCTTTTAATCTGACGAGCCATTGAGCACACCCCCAGCGCGAAAGCTCAAGAGAGCGTAAATCAATACCGATAGACAGCTGGCTGCCACGCCATATCCCAGAAGCGTCAGCTGCCCCATATCGCTATACCCAAGGGCACATCCGACTCCAAGGTACGGCCCCGGAAGGAAGAAGATCCATCGCAAGGATGGTATAGGTGCCTGAAGGAAGGCTCCGTAGAGCGTCAAGCTCATGACAAATCCAACTATCACCACGGCCCCGCTCAATACAGCGCTGCCCGTTATCCGATAGATGGTCACCGTCTCCAGCGCAACCGATATCACCAATACGGCGTTGACTATCATTGCAGGCAAAAATACAGTTAGTATGTTGTGCGAGTAGTTATGCCCTCCACGTATTATGGCTATTGCAAAAAGAAGAAGGCAAAGCGCGCTATACGCTGCGCCAATTATTAAAGCAGACGAAAATGCATGGGCTAGAGCCCCATAAAAGCGGTTGAGACCTCTTGCCGAAGAAATTCGGTGCCCCTCTTTATAGCCATGCTCCTGTAAAAGCACCAAACAAACGATGAGTGGAACGAACAGGGATGTACCGGCAAAAGCGCTGCGCGCAAGGGACTCATCAGGCGCAGAAGAATCGATTGCATTCCAGAGGAAACCAATATCCTCCCCACAAACGCCATAGCCAAAGGCGAGCAACGTTGTTCCGTTTTTTAGAAAGATGCCGAAGAGAAGGCCGAACGCCAGCATAAGCGCAAGACCAAACTTCGCCGGAAATATACTGTGCAAACGCATCATATCTGCCTTTATGGGATGGATCGCCCGCTTCATAGCGAGACCGCCTTCATCAAGCGCCTGTAATACTCTTTTAGGGACGACGCCTCATCCCTTATGACATCCATCGATTCCTTTTTCAGCAGTTCACCGTCATGAATAAACACGCAACTTGTTGCAACCGATGCCAGCTCATCCAAGTCGTGGCTAGAGATAAGCATGGTTTTGCCCTGCTCCCGATTCAATCGGCCGATAAGGGTCCATATGCTCTCAATGCCCAGCGGGTCCAACCCGTTTGCTGGCTCATCAAAAATAAGCAGATCAGTGTCACCCAACAAAGCTGTAGCTATATCCAGCCGCCGTTTCATTCCCAGAGAAAAACTGCCTACGCTCTTTTTCTCATCGATGTCCAGCCCGACTAGGCCCAAGACGCGAGGAACCTCACGTTTCTCATCGAGCCCCCATTCCGCACATCGGATCCGAAGATTCTCAGCCGCACTGAGGGATTGGTATGCTCCGCAGGAATCTGGCACATAGCCGACACGCGTCCGCATCAGGCTCAGCTCTTTTTTCGACTTGCCTCCAAAGAGCTCCACGCTCCCCGACGATGGCTCACAGAGGCCCAATACGATTTTAATAAGCGTGCTTTTGCCCGCCCCGTTTGCACCAACAAGGGCGCAGAGCTCAGACTGATGCACCTCGAAGGAAACGTCATGCAAAACGCGGCGCCTCCCATAGCGCTTTGACACCCTTGATAGCCTTATCGTTGATACGTTCATTGGCCTCCCGTTCCGCTTGATAGCAAAACCGCTCATATCGTTCCTTCTTTACTTTATCGTTTTCCATAGTTGTTATTGTTTTGCGATAACTCATATTTGTCAAGATAATCTAAAAGAAAGAACCCGTGTTAGACACGGGTCCCTTCACGCTGATATTTCGTTTTAGTTGTTCGTCTTAAGCTACTCGTCGCTCAAATCGACAGCAAAGACTGATGTCGGAAGCGACGCCTCATTGCCTCCGCCGTCCCGCATCTGCCTCACAACGTTTTTTGCACGCTCAACAATAAGCTCCTCAAGCTCTTTCTCACTCACGCGCTGAATAATATCTCCCGGTTGACAATCAAGCTCATCACAGATATCGAGGAGCGTCTTTAGGCGAATAGCTTTTATCTTTCCGTTTCTAAGCTTTGAAATATTAGCCGGAGTATGCCCCGTCGCCCGAATCAGATCAGCACTGGTCTTTCCGGTCTTAAGCAGCTGCGTCTCAAGCTCGATGATGAGATAGCTCATGTTTCCTCCTACACAAGCTCGTCAGACTGCTCTTGGAGCAGCGAGGCATAACTCCAGATCGCCGAGATAAACAGACAGACAACTGCGCCGATAAACGACCCCGCATCAAAGGTAGCGCCTTGGCAAATCTCAATAACGAAGGAATGAGGCACGATGTAAAGCTCCAGTCCGCCAATGGTGAGATCGACCGATCCATAGGCACCAACAAGCGAAACCGCGGCGTTAACAGCAAAGGCAAGCGCGAGAACACGGATAAGCCGCACATGCGTCTTGGTAAAGGGCGAGACGCCTCGCGAGATGTTACGGCTGATCCCGCACAAAACGACAAGCGAAATACCCACGACGAGTGCCAGGCACAGTCCGCTTGGGATAACGATGCACCCGCCATCGAGAAGCGTCACGACACCGAAAGAATCAACAGAAGCAACGTTTGCAACCGCATACCAGATCACGTAAACAACCAACGCGGCAAAAGCAACGAGCATCCCTGCAAAAACGGCTGCCATGCAAAAACCAAGCTTCCTGATATTTTCGCCCGCCTTGGCCATACGCTGAACGCTGTTGGACATACACTCACCCTCATCGGCTCTATCGTTATTCGAACAGTTTATCGAACAACGATATGGATTGCATGCGGAAAGCCCCGCCAGTGCGCATAGGCCATTCACTAGTCAGAAGAGGTGAGCGTGGATTTTTGGACACGTATCGAACGAGCGTGGATAATCTCCCACTTTGAGGCCGCCACCGGGCCTAAAACGGGAGATTATCCACGCTCATAGTCATCAAGGCTCACAGCCTCTTACTCGGCCGCCTCGCGCAGAGCCGACATCGTAGCCGCATATTGCTGCTGCAACGCATGCATCCCCTCGCGGGCGCCGTCAACGGCATCGGCGCCGCGCAGCGCTTCGGTTACCACGACCGCCGGCTCGTACAGATTATCGAATCCCAGGTTCTGGCTCACGCCCTTGAGCGTGTGCGCTGCCATAAACGCACCTTCGGCGTCTCCTGCCGCCATGGCGGCCTCCAGCTTGTCCATGCTCTCGTCATCCAAAAACTTGAGGGCAAAGCGGGCAAGCATTTCCCCGCCCATCAGCCGAGCGCACGCGTCGTCATAATTAGCGCCGATCTTCTCATACGCCTCACGCATGGAAATCATGGATTAAAAACTCCTTTGGTCAAACTAAATCGTGGGAAACGCGACGACGTCGGCGGGGCGTGCCAACGTCTCGGCAATTTGGTCTTGCACCTCGAGCAGGCAATCGAGCAGCAGCGGGTTAAAGGTGCCGCACTTACCGTCCAGGATCATCTGGATCGCCTCCTCGTGCGGGATAGCGTCCTTGTATACGCGCACGCTCGTCAGTGCATCGTACACGTCAGCCACCGAAACCACCTGCGCGGCGATGGGAATTTCGTCGCCCTTAAGGCCATCGGGATAACCCTTGCCGTCCCAGCGCTCGTGATGCCAACGCGCAATCTGGTACGCATATTCCATAAGCGCATTGCCGGCGTGATGGCTGCCCAGCTCGAGCAGCATGTTGGCGCCAATCGTGGTATGCGTCTTCATAATCTCGAATTCCTCGGGCGTGAGGCGCCCGGGCTTGTTGAGGATCGCATCGTCAATCGACATCTTGCCAATATCGTGCAGCGCCGAAGCCAGGGCGATCGTGGAGCGTTCCTCATTGTCGAGGAAGATCGTGCCGCTACGCTGGACCAGATAGCCAAGCAGCAGCTCGGTCAGCTTTTCGATGTTCGTAACGTGCCTACCGCTCTCGCCGTTGCGAAGCTCCATGACGCCGGCCATGATGTCGATGAGCATGCGACTGTTCTTGACGCGCTCGTTGTACTGTTGGGACAGCAGGTTCGTCAGGCGGCGCTGTTTGGCGTACAGGCGGATGGTGTTGCTTACGCGGCGGCGCACGACACGGGAGTCAAACGGGCGGTTGATATAGTCCGAGGCGCCCAGCTCGTACGCGCGCAGAACCGCATCATCGGAATCTTCGCTCGAAATCATGATGACAGGCAGATTATCGATACCCGATCGGCGCGACAGATCGGCCAGCACCTCAAAGCCGCTTATGCCCGGCATCACAATGTCCAACAGCACGAGCGACAACTCATCGCCATAGCGGTCGACCATGTCGAGCGCCGCACGACCGTTATCGGCCTCGAGGATGCAATGCTCGTCCTTGAGCATCTCGCTGAGAATGGCTCGGTTCATCTCGGAGTCATCGGCGATAAGTACCAAAGGCTTTTCGCTTTGGAAGGCCTCGATGGAATCGGCATCGGTCACGACCGTACCGGCTTTTGCCTTAGCGCGGCTCAGTAACTGAGCAGCGCGGCCAACGCCCTCATCGACCGTCTCGCCATGAATGCGAACGCCACCAACACATGCCGTCAAGCTCACGTACTCATGGCCCGGAATAATCGTGGAACGAACGGCATCGGACACCTGATGCAGGCGACGGGTGAAGTCATCGGAGGGAATATTGGGCATGACAACCACAAACTTGTCGCAGCCATAGCGCACAAGCTCGTCAGTCGAACGAATTCCGCTGCGTATGGCTGTCGCCACAGCACCGAGCGCAAGGTCGCCGGCATGACGGCCACACGTATCGTTGAAGGCCCTAAAATCATCAACGTCGATCATCGCAACGCCGGCATTCATGCGGGCGCCGCGAAGCTTTTCCTCGTAATATCGGCGATTGCGCACGCTCGTCAGCACGTCGGTGTAGACAAGGTCCTCTTCCGCGGCCTCTTGCTCATCAATCGGACGCACCATCAGCAAGACGTGAGGCTCGCCCTCGACCTTCAGAGGGCGTAGACGGGCGCGGTACTCAGTGCCACCATTGAGCAGTTGCTCCGACACCTCATCGGAGTCTGCCAAAGCCTCAAGACTCGACTGACGCAGACAAGGGCAGCGATCGCCGGCGAGCAGGCAGTTAGGTTCGCTCTTAATCTGATCGGCCGACAGCAAACGTACCACGGGGTAGGTCTTCGCGACACGGGCGACCTCGGCAGCAGCCTCCTCGTCGGTTAGATTGACCTCGTGATTATTGAGCATATGGGGCCCTTTCGATAGTTTCGCATGGTAGCGGTGGGTTCCAAATGCTACAAGGTTAACACCTTGTCGATGCAGGTAAGTACGTGAATGCTGCTACATTTTTATGAGTTGGCAGACGCCTTGATTATCAACTTCATCCGAACACCTCCCACATTCATCCGCACATGTGCGGATGAATGTGGGAACCCGATACCCTGAGGGCCGGGCCGGCCGGCC
>JAXKFZ010000130.1:0-2299 GCA_036550635.1 Collinsella sp.
ATCGTCGTGGCGAGCTTGCTGCTGTTTGTCGCGTTTGCCATCATGTTCATCGACCGCGAGCGCGACTTGCGCTTACGCTGGAAGGTTGCGGCCGAGGCTTGGAAAGAGGGCTGCCGAAAGTAACCGAATGCGGCAAAGGGGCTGTCCCTTTGCCGCAATATTTTTCATCGTCTGTTGAAACGCTTTAAATAGTTTGACGTTCTCACGCGTTTTTTGTTTCAAAAGCGTTAGGATGGGACTCATAGCGTGGGGCGTAATGGATGCCCCGCACACGATGGGAGGCTATCAATGGCTAATCGTTTCGTTCTCAATACCATCTCTTATCATGGTTCCGGCGCCATCAAGGAGATCCCCGGCGAGCTCCAGCGTCGCGGCTACAAGAAGATCTTCGTCTGCTCCGACCCCGATCTGGTCAAGTTTGGCGTTACCGCTAAGGTGACCGACGAGCTCGACGCCGCCGGCATCGCTTGGAGCCTCTACTCCGAGATCAAGCCCAACCCCACCATCCAGAACGTCAAGGACGGCGTCGAGGCCTTCAAGGCCGCCGAGGCTGACGCTATCGTGACCATCGGTGGCGGCTCCTCCATGGACACCGCCAAGGCCATCGGCATCATCATCAACAACCCCGAGTTCGCCGATGTCCGCAGCCTCGAGGGCGTTGCTCCCACTAAGAACCACGCCGTGTTCACCATCGCCGTGCCGACGACCGCCGGTACCGCTGCCGAGGTGACCATCAACTACGTCATCACCGACCCCGAGAAGGTCCGCAAGTTCGTGTGCGTCGACACCAACGACGCCCCCGAGGTCGCCGTCGTCGACCCCGACATGATGGCTTCCATGCCCGCCGGCCTGACCGCCTCCACCGGCATGGACGCTCTGACCCACGCCATCGAGGGCTATACCACCAAGGGCGCTTGGGAGCTCTCCGACATGTTCCACTTTGAGGCCATCAAGCTGATCAGCGAGAACCTACGCGACTCCGTTGCCGAGGCCAAGTCCGGCCAGCCCGGCTCCGGCCGCGAGGGCATGGCCCTTGGCCAGTATGTCGCCGGCATGGGCTTCTCCAATGTTGGCCTGGGCATCGACCACGCCATGGCTCACACCCTGTCCGCTCACTACGACACCCCGCACGGCGTCGCTTGCGCCATGCTGCTGCCGATCGCCATGGAGTTCAACAAGCCGGTTTGCGCCGAGCGTCTGGCCAAGGTTGCCGTCGCCATGGGCGTTGACACCACGGGCATGAGCACCGACGAGGCTGCCGACGCCGCTATCGCCGCCGTCAAGCAGCTTTCCGCCGACGTGAATATCCCGCACGTCTGCGAGGCCATGAAGGCTGACGAGATCGAGGTCCTGGCCAAGGACGCCATGGCCGACGCTTGTTTCCCGGGTAACCCGCGCGAGGCAACGCTCGACGACGTCATCGAGCTCTTCAAGAAGATCTGCCCGGCTGCCTAGCCCAGTTTGGTGGTCCTTCGCCCGTAGGTGTATGGTCTTTTGACGTGCCGCTGGCCCCGCCGTGCTACGCACGGCGGGGCTTTTTGTGCTGCGTCGATGCCCTGAGACGGACAAAACCAAGGCGTACTGCCCGCTGCGGATAGGTGGTGCACTTCCCTGCGTGCATTTTTGGGAGTATTCAACAAGCTCTTAAAAATGCATAACGTTGTGAATGGGCGGTAGTGATCCGCAGGCGCCCATCGACAGCCATTGTGGGCGGGCTATCGATGAGTGGAGGGGGTTGTTACTGAGTTTCTGCTTTGCGACGACCTGCAACACTGCTGTAACCGCGTCGTTTTGTCGTTCGTGATGGGGCCGTTGGGGCCCACGGTGCTGAATACTCCGTTTTTTGCACGGTCCAAGGTGGGGCACCCTGAGACGAAGCAAAAAGATGCCTCATTTCTATGCAAATACCAATAGGATTTATGCAAGATTGAGATTGTAAACCGTGCACGTGCACAAAACCGGTGCGGGGACGTCTGGAGGCGGCTCGGCTCCTGGGGCATTACACGTGCAGAACGGTTAAAATCGGGACTCGGTCTTAGTTTTACTTGGAAGGATGCATATGACTTCTAATATTGATGCTTCTCTAGAGGAGACGCTCTCCTATATCGCAGGACAGCTTAAGACGCTGACTTCTATCGCTTCGCCTACGGGGTTTACTCGTGCGGCGACTGATTATCTGATGGAGACCCTGCGCGATATGGGGTTTGGGCCTGAGCGTTCTAATAAGGGTAACGTGCTCGTTGAGCTTGGCGGCGAGGGCGAGCCGCTCGTACTGGCGAGCCATGTCGATACCCTAGGC
>JAXKFZ010000131.1:0-4500 GCA_036550635.1 Collinsella sp.
TACCAGGTGACGAGGAACGTGGCGATGGCCTTCATGGCCTGGTAGCCGATGCTCAAAAACGTGACGCCCACAAACATGTACAGGTCGTTGAGGCCCAGGCCGATCACCGACAGGATGGTGAAGATCGTGAACTCGCGCTTGCGGCTCATGCCTTCGCGGTGGTCGAACACGTACTTCATGCTGAGCCAGTAGTTGACCACGACGGACGTGATAAACGAAACCGTGGTGCTCATCAAAAAGTCGAGGTGGAACAGCTCGACGAGCGCAATGAGCATGCCCCAGTCGATGCCAAAGGAGATAAGACCCACGACAGCAAACTTGAGGAACTGCTTGGTATGAGGTTGTGCCAGCGCCTTGCGCACGTAATCACATCCAATGCGTTGACGAATCGAGCAGAGGATACTTTAGAGCTTTTACAAGGGAAACGTAAGGTCTTTGCCAAGAACTATATGAACTCGCCAAATTTTCAAGAGCTAATCCGCAAACGTTGAAAATTTGCCCGTAAACGAGCGGCACCCACGGACGATACTGCGCTGAGTGCACGTCGTCCGTGGGCGCCGTAATGCTGCAGGGGTTTCGAGCTACTTGGTCTCGTCGCCCTCCAGGAAGATTTTTCGGGTCACAAAGTTGTAGACCATGACAAGCGCGGTGGCGCAGATCTTGGCGATATTGGCCTCGAGTCCCAGGCCGGCGTTGAGCGCCAGCACGATGCCATCGTTGAGCACCAAACCGATCACGGACAGCACGACAAAGATGATGAACTCGCGGCGGCGGCTCATGCCTTCCTTGTGCGCAAACACGTACTTCATGCTTGCGAGGTAGTTAAAGATGAGTGAGATGATAAAGCCGCTGGTGTTGGCGATTAGGATGTTGAGGCCCAGACCGTAGTGGAGCAGATTCATAATGCCAAAGTCGATAACCGTGGCAATGACACCGACGACGCCAAATTTCATAATCTGCGCAAGGAGCTTTTGCATGGTACCTGCCTTAAGCTGGCGCCGAAGCGCCGCGGGGATGACAAACTTGGCACAGTTTAGCCAATCCCCGCGGGTGGTGCTAGGCGCGCTCCTCGATAGCACCGTTTCTATATGCATCGAGCAGTTGACGCAGGTCCTGGATTTGGCTGCGGATCTTGGCGCCAGTATCGGTGTCGCTCACCATGCGGCGACGGTCTGCTTGGTCAAAACGATTGGTCTCGCTTTCGATGTCCACGTTGCGCGTGAGTGCCTCGGCAACCGTCGTAAAGGCCCGGTGCGACTTGAGGCGGCAGCCGCGCGAGCTCGAGATGAGCGTATAGCCGGCGATACCCGTCTTGGGATGGTAAGCGCGGCAGAAGCCGCCATCGATGACCAGCAGCTTGCCCTCAGCGCGGATGGGCTGCTCGCCCTTGGTGGTTTTAACGGGCGTGTGGCCGTTGATGATGTGGCCGGTCGGCGAACATGCCATGGACGCGACGCCAAACTCGCGCATGATGTCGTCGCAGACCGAGGGCGACTTGGTAAGCGTAAAGTACGGGTCCATCGGCTCGACCCAGGTGCTCTTATCGGCGATATAGGCGCGCTCAAAGGTACGCACCAGGCGTCCGCTGGCGGGTGAATTGAAGCCAATCCACAGGTACCACATCCAGTCGAGGGCATCGCGGTCGCCCACGCGCCACGCGCGGCGGGCGATGTGGTCGCAAAAATCGAGATAATCGCGGCCAGCGTGCCAGGTGCCCAGGCAGTTCATGCTGCTAAAGGTGCCGTCTTCGTTGAGCGGAACGCAGCCGTGGAAGAGCAGGTTGCCGTTGGCGACCTTGTACATCGAGCCGTGGGTGTAGAGGAAATCGATATGGCGATGCAGGTGATCGGCGGTTACAAACTCGGACACGAGCTTGTCGATGATGTGCTGCTCCTGAGACGTGAGCGTGTAGGGGTCCGCCGGGTCGACGGTGGGGAAGTCGTTGGTCGTGAGCGGCCACACGCTGCCGTCGGCGAGCGTGACCGTGCCGGTGTCGTGGTCGATCTTGTCGAGTAACAGGCGGTCGGTCATATCGAACTCGGGGTGGCGCTGGATAATCTGGCCCTCGAGCTTAAAGAGCAGCACGTTGATGGCCTTGATCAGCGGGGTGATGGACTCACCGGCGGTATAGGTGGCATCGGCAAAGGCGACAAGCTCACGCAGCGAGATGCCGTAGTCGTTCTCTAGAATTTCGTAGTTGTCGTAGCGTAGGTTGTTGCGCAATACCGTGGCGATGCAGGCGGGCTCACCGGCCGCAGCGCCCATCCACAGCAGGTCGTGGTTGCCCCACTGGATGTCGAGCGAATGGTAGGTGAGCAGGCGGTCCATAATCTTGGCCGCGCCGCCGCCGCGGTCGAAGATATCGCCCACCAGGTGCAGGTGGTCGACGGCCAGGCGCTTGATGAGCGAAGCGAGCGACTCGATAAAGTCGTCGGCGCTGGCGGTCTCCAGGATGGACTCCACGATGCGCTCGTGATAGCGCACGCGATAGTTGTTCTCGTCCGGGTGCGTGTGCAACAACTCGTCGATGATATAGGCGTAGTCGCGCGGGATGGCCTTACGCACCTTGGAGCGCGTGTAGCGGCTCGAAAGCGAGCGTGCGACCATGATGAGCTGGTCAAGCATCGTCTTGTACCAAGTTGGCGAGTCCTCGCGCTGGCTGCGGACCAGCTCAATCTTCTCGCGCGGGTAGTAAATGAGCGTGCACAGCTCGCCCTTTTCGTCAAAGGAGAGCGTGTCGCCAAAAATCTCGTCGACATGCTCGCGCACGACGCCCGAGCAGTTGTTGAGGATGTGCATAAAGGCTTCGTACTCGCCGTGCACGTCGCTCATAAAATGCTCGGTGCCCTTGGGTAGGTTGAGGATGGCCGAGAGGTTGATAATCTCGGTAAATGCGGATTGTTCGGTGGGGAACTGTCTCGACAGCAGGCGCAGATACTTGAAGTCTTGCGGGTTGCGATCGAATGCGACCATGAAACACCTTCCGATGGGGCTGGTAAAACTGATAAACGGCGTCAAACGTTTATCAGTATGCGCCGCTTTTGTTTCGATTTTGCGCCAGCGGCTGAATTGTCGGCTGAACGGTTTGGTAAATCGATTTAGTGAAGGTAGATGTGTCGGTTGGGTGGAGACGACAGAGGGTGTTTTCTCAGATATTTATGCGTGGGGTCGGTGGAAACGATGGTGGTAAAGATGTTCGCTATTTTTGGTTCGATTTGGTAAATAGTGGACATATGTACCGTATGTAGGCTCACTGTGCGATAATTTGCGCAGCAATACGTAAGGAGCCTCATATGAGTGATTTTGTCCTGACCTGTGAATCTGCCGCCGACCGAACTCGGGAGTTCTTTGACTCGCGCAATATTCCTGTCGCGTATTTTCATTACGAGATCGACGATGTTGTCTATACGGACGATCTGTATCAGTCGATTACGCCGGACAAGTTTTTTGCCCAGATTGCCGCGGGCGCCATGCCCAAGACGTCTCAGGTGAGCGTGGGTGAGTACGAGGAGTTTTGGGAGCCGTTTGTTGCCGAGGGTAAAGACGTGCTGCACCTGACGTTGTCGTCGGGTATTTCGGGCACGTATGGTTCGGCTTGCGTTGCGGCACAGATGCTCGCGGATCGCTATCCCCAGGGCGGCAAGGTGCGTGTCATCGATTCACTGGGGGCGTCTTCGGGCTTTGGCCTATTGCTGGAATATGCCGCCGACGTTCGCGATAGCGGCGCTTCGCTCGATGAGACGGCCGCTTGGATTGAGGAGCATAAACTCAACCTGCACCACTGGTTCTTCTCGACCGATCTGTCGAGCTACCTGCGTGGCGGTCGCATTTCGGCCGCGAGCGCGATCATCGGCACGGCGCTTAAGATTTGCCCACTCATGACGGTAGATTGCGAAGGTGGGCTGTCGCCACGTGAGAAGATCCGTACCAAGAAGCGCGCGATTTCCGAGATGGCTAAGACCATGATGGCACACGTGCAGGACGGTGCGGATTATTCGGGTAAGTGCGTCTTGTCCCATTCGGCGTGCCGCGAGGATGCCGAGGCCGTTGCGGCGCTGATTGAGGAACAGATTCCGCAGCTCAAAGGCAAGATTGAGATCAATGACATCGGTACTCTGATTGGCTCGCATACCGGACCTGGTACGGTGGCGCTCTTCTTTATGGGCGACAAGCGCGTGGATTAATTTGCCCCATCACGTCGCTGCATGATTGCTCAAACGATAACGGCCCGCCTCACGTTTGTGGGGCGGGCCTTGCTGTTACGATTAGCGTTTCTTTCCGCGGAAGAAGAAGCCGTGCAGTGACGGCTTGAGGCCGCGGTTGGCGCGATGCTCCTCGACGCGCTCGTGGATCGAAGCGACGCGCTCGATGACTTCGTCGGGAATCGGCACATCGGGATTCATGTTCTCGACCTGGCTGACCTCGGCGGCGGCGACCTGGTCGATAATGGGCACATCGTCGCGCGAGATGACAGGTGTGACTTCTTCCTTCATCTTGCGA
>JAXKFZ010000019.1:0-4453 GCA_036550635.1 Collinsella sp.
AATGCGCGGCTCGGTATAGGGCAGGATCGGCAATGCAATGCGAAAAACCGTCTGATATGTTCGGCACCAGGCACGACGGGCTAGATGCATAAAGGAAACTCCTTCATTTGTTGATAGGTCAACATTTGCTCGCCCGATTGTACTCAGCAAAGATCGCAGACGGCCTGCCAATCGTTAATCAATCAACATCTTCATATCTCAAAATTGTTTTATTAAAAATCATTCCTAATAGGCTTCACATTTGGTTGCATTTATGGATAATAGAACTCGTCAAGACGCACGTCCGGAGAGGGCCCTTACGGGACCGGACGAGCGCACAATCGCCATCGATCGAAAGGATCGAATCATGAAGTTTGTTTGCCCCGTTTGCGGTTATGTGGAAGAGTTCGACGGCGACCAGCTGCCCGAGGACTTCAAGTGCCCCCAGTGCGGCGTTCCCGGTTCTCGTTTCCTGAAGCAGGAGGAGGGCCAGCTCGAGTGGGCTGCCGAGCACGTCGTGGGCGTCGCCAAGATGGAGGGCGTCTCCGAGGACATCGTTGCCGACCTGCGCGCCAACTTTGAGGGCGAGTGCTCCGAGGTCGGTATGTACCTGGCCATGGCTCGCGTCGCTCATCGCGAGGGCTACCCCGAGATTGGCCTGTACTGGGAGAAGGCTGCCCACGAGGAGGCCGAGCACGCCGCTAAGTTCGCCGAGCTCCTGGGCGAGGTCGTGACCGACTCCACCAAGAAGAACCTCGAGATGCGCGTTGAGGCCGAGAACGGCGCCACCGCCGGCAAGACCGATCTTGCCAAGCGCGCCAAGGCCGCTGGCCTCGATGCCATCCACGATACCGTGCACGAGATGGCTCGCGACGAGGCTCGCCACGGCAAGGCTTTCGCCGGCCTGCTCAAGCGCTACTTCGGCTAAGCCAGCCGCCTGAGAGACAATCTCTAGCTCGATAAGGCCCGGACCGCATGGTTCGGGCCTTTTTCGTGCCTCACGAACTTGTTGACTCCCTGAAATAAGACCACCTTAGGCATCGGCTTCTCGTCAAAAACTAAGTGAGTAGACTTTTTGGAACTTGCCGAGCACACCATCCATATTGCTTTATAAAGCCGCAGGTAAATGACTTGTTGCAAAACGGCCTGGTCACCAAAGTTCCAAAAGTCTACTCACTTAGAACCGCAGCCGTCCACGATCGAGTCTTTTTGTGCCTAACGGGCATCTTTCCGTCGATTGCCCCCAATTTTGTCCAGTCAACGAATAGTTCAGACCGGAGTAATGTCTCAGCCCTTTGCTCATCTGAGCTTTTATCACGATATTCAGCATCGAGCATCCTGCATACGGCCTTAACGACGGCGCGGAATCTATCCTCATCGGATATCTGTCTGTGTGTCAGGAGAAGTACATCATAGCCCATAGCCTGAAGGGCCGTCATGCGGTCAGCGTCACGCAAACCATCCCCTGCGCGTCCGTGCGAGGCCTTTCCCTGACATTCAACGGCCACCTGTCGCCTACCGTCCGGTGAAGAAAGAAGTAGGTCGATATATACACGGGACTTTCCCACAATCGCTCGAGCACTTGTGTTTAGCATCACTTCAACATTAAGCTCTATGCCGCAAAAACCTTCGCCTCCCAGGGATCGCGGCAGTGCAAGTAGCAAATACGCCTCGACCTCAAAAGGCGACGCGGCACCCAATGGAACGAGTTGCGATACCGCTATAAATCTATTGCCGTAGCGCATCCCGCAAACATCTGAACAAAAACGGTCAAGGTCTCCGCCCAAAACCAAAGCGTCTCGACGCCATAAATTTGAGGCGGTGCCGTCCTCGGACGGGCAGCGCACCCAACCGAACGTTGTCGAAATCGCGCCCGAATCAATTGCACGCGTAAGCTCCGCCTCAAGTGCCGCCGGCAGAGCGCACACCGCAAACAAGCCACACATCTCCGCCAATACCAAAAGAAGCTGAAGATCCGTCAGATGCCGCGACATGATGAATGCCGTCAGCAGAGGAGACGTAATCAGAAATCCATGCTCCGTTTCCAGCACGGATTCCCTGGGGAGCTCACCAAGGAACAGCCGCTGCCTAATGCTGGCAGGGCAAGTCCGCTTGTTTCTCGTCCGAACCAATGTATACAACGGAAAGCCAAGCACAACCGCAGCCGTCGGGTTACGGGCAAGGTCATATCGCTGCCGGTCTTCTTCCGGCCGCGGAAGCGGCGGACACAACGCGCGGACTTGAGGGGGCAAACGCCAGTACCTAAAAGCCGATATGTCACAAAGTAGATCTTTCATAGGCACAGGAAAACACGAATTTCAACCCAGTCAGTCACGCATTGGCGCGAACGCACCAAAAATGGCACCGAACGGACTGTCAAGTTTTCAACAGCCCTCCCCAACTGGCCAAAAGCTTGCCAAAAGCTGGACGAAGCCCTGTTGAAAACCCCATTTTTTTCACATGCAGAAGCTTTGCGCGGCAAGTGAGTAGACTTTTTTAAACATCCCGAGCAGGCCGGTCATCCTGCTTTTCAAAACCGCAGGTAGATAGCTTGTTACAAAACGGCCTGGTCACCAAAGTGCCAAAAGTCTACTCACTTAGATTGCAGAGTGCCCCCATGAGCTGCAATTCCAAGATATTTAGCACTTTTGGACTCAGATCGTCATACTGGACAAGAATTTGACTTGAGTTTTCAGGGGCAGATGCGCCATCGGCACACCAATAACAGTCACTGATATCGACAAAAGGGATACTCGAGCGCGTGAGGGCCCGCACAAAAGAGCTTCCACCCGCTCCGCGCTCCGCAACCACGGTGCAGTAAAGGCCCGCGTCCGCATGTTCGATTGAGACCTCCCCCGCCGGAAACGCCTTCCGCACAAGCGCCGTCAGGCCATCACGCGCCTCGCGAGCACGAACGCGTACGCGGTTCACATGCCGTTCGTAATCACCCGATTCCAGCAAACGCGCTAACGCTACCTGGTCAACAGAGCTCACCGACGAGGCGTAAAAACCAAGGTTGCGCCTAAACCGCTCCATTAGCCGGTCGGGCAACACCATGTACGCTAGACGCAACGCCGATGAAAGGCTCTTCGAAAACGTGTTGGTGTAGATAACCGACTGAGCAGCATCGATCGACGCGAGCGCGGGAATCGGCTTGCCGGCAAGGCGAAACTCACAATCAAAGTCATCTTCGATGAGATACCGACCTGGTCGCTCGGCGGCCCAGCTGAGCAGCGCGTAGCGACGCGCTATGCTCGTCACAAGGCCGGTCGGATACTGATGGGACGGCATCAGGTGAAGGACATCGGCCCCAGTTTTCTGCAGAGCGCCCAAGTCCACGCCCTCATCATCCAACGGGATATGTCGAACTTTGCAGCCCATAGCCTGATAGATGCGCGTCAGGCGCAAATAGCCCGGGTCCTCAACGGCATACACCTTGTCCGCGCCAAGCAACTGAACCAACATGGTATCGAGCAGCTGAGCGCCCGCACCGATAACGATGTTGTCGGGGTCGACATTCATGCCCCTTGTCCCGCGCAGATGGTGAGCAATTGCGCGTCGTAGCCGAGCGGTGCCCTGCGCCGGCGCGGTCGAAAAGATTTCTCGTTCGTCTTCGGATGCCAGCGTCGCCCGTAGCGCGCTTTGCCAAAGCCGCGCCGCCTCCAACGCGGAAGGAGAAAGTGCATCGAATCGCTCGGCCTGTCCATCGGCATCATGCGCGTTGGGGTCCACAGAGGCAGCATCGCGATCGATATCCCCCGTAACCAAAGGCAAAACCGGTGCATCCGGAAGCTCACAAGCGTAGTAGCCACGCCGCGGCATTGAGCAGATATAGCCCTCGGCAAGTAACTGGCCATATGCATTCTCGATGGTAATGACACTGATACCCAGATGACTGGCAAAGGCGCGCTTAGACGGAAGATGCTCCCCCGCCGCAATGCGTCCAGCTACGATATCATCTCGAATTTGCTGGTAAACATACTCATAGAGCGATGCTTCGCCGCGTTTTTCCAAATTGTAGTCAAGCATGAGCCTATCACCTGACCTTATTAAGTCATTTAATCTGGTATTAGTCTGACCTTGTAATTATCTCGAAAACTGAGTATTTTGTCATACCCAGCTCCCCGATAGGATGTTCCGACAAGCAATGCACATGCCAACCAAGGGAGCAACCATGGCAGAACAGAACAGCAAGGCCGACCGCGTCAAACTCAATCGCGAGCTCGCGCAGATGCTCAAGGGCGGCGTCATCATGGACGTTACCACGCCCGAGCAGGCACGCATCGCCGAGGAGGCAGGCGCCTGCGCCGTCATGGCCCTCGAGCGCATCCCAGCCGACATCCGTGCCGCAGGCGGCGTCTCGCGCATGAGCGACCCCAAGATGATCAAGGGCATCCAGGAGGCAGTCTCCGTCCCCGTCATGGCCAAGTGCCGTATCGGTCACATTGTCGAGGCGCAGGTCCTGCAGGCCATC
>JAXKFZ010000132.1:0-5488 GCA_036550635.1 Collinsella sp.
CCTCATTTGGGGTGCGGTGCTCACGCGCTACCTGACGCTCGCCAAGTTTGGCGGCTTTGGCAACGTGCGTTCCGCCGGCCGCGTGCAGACGCCGACGCTTGCCCTGGTGGTCGAGCGCGAGCGCGAGCGCATGGCGTTTGTGCCCGAGGACTATTGGCAGATCCGCGGCATGGGCGCCGCACAGGGTACTGCCGAGGACGACCGATTTAAGATTGCGCACAAGACGGCACGCTTTACCGACAAGGATGCTGCTGAGACGGCGTACGGCCATGTTGACGGCGTCGCGACGGCAACCGTCGCCGCGGTGACCAAGCGCTCGCGCAAGCAGCAGCCGCCCACGCCGTTTGCGACCACCTCGCTGCAGGCTGCCGCCGCAGCCGAGGGCATCTCGCCTGCGCGTACCATGCGTATCGCCGAGTCCCTCTACATGGCGGGCCTCATCAGCTATCCGCGTGTCGACAACACCGTGTATCCCGCGACGCTCGATTTGGGCGCCGTGGTGAGTGACCTGGCAAAGATCAACCCGGCGCTGGCGCCCGTGTGCAAAAAGGTACTCGCTGGTCCCATGAAGCCCACGCGCGGTAAAGTCGAGACCACCGACCACCCGCCTATCTACCCCACGGGCGAGGGCGATCCGTCCACGCTCGACGGCGGCCAGCGCAAGCTCTACGACCTCATCGCCCGTCGCTTCCTGGCGACGCTTATGGGTCCCGCGACCATCGAGAACACCAAGCTCGAGCTCGACGTGAACGGTGA
This sequence comes from Collinsella sp., assembly GCA_036550635.1. Taxonomy (GTDB): domain Bacteria; phylum Actinomycetota; class Coriobacteriia; order Coriobacteriales; family Coriobacteriaceae; genus Collinsella. The sequence continues at coordinate 757 of JAXKFZ010000132.1, forward strand.
GCCGTTCGTGGCTTCGGGCGATGTGCTCGTGACTCCGGGCTTCCGCGAGGCGTATCCGTATGGACTTAAGCGCGACGAGCAGATGCCGCCGCTGGAGCAGGGCGATACGGTCGACGTGTTCGACATTAAACTCGAGGCCAAGCAGACCGAGCCGCCCGCGCGCTACAGCCAGGGCAAGCTTGTGCAGGAGATGGAAAAGCGCGGCCTGGGCACCAAGTCCACGCGCGCGAGCATCATCGAGCGCCTATATGCCGTGCGCTATCTCAAAAACGATCCCGTGGAGCCGAGCCAGCTGGGCATTGCCATCATCGACGCGCTGACGCAGTTTGCCCCGCGCATCACGAGCCCCGATATGACCAGCGAGCTCGATGGCGATATGACCCGTGTGGAGCGCGGCGAGGATACCGAAGAGCATGTCGTGACGCACTCGCGCGCGCTGCTGGCTGGCGTGCTCGATGAGCTGCTCAAGCACACGCAGGAGCTGGGCGACGCCATCAGCGACGCCGTCACGGCCGATGCGCGCGTGGGCGCTTGCCCCAAGTGCGGCAAAGACCTGGTTATGAAGACGAGCGCCAAGACCCGTGGCAGCTTTATCGGCTGCATGGGCTGGCCCGACTGCGATGTGACCTATCCGGTGCCGAGCGGCGTCAAGGTGAGCCCGCTCGAGGGCGAGGCAGCCGTGTGCCCCGAGTGCGGCGCGCCGCGCATTAAATGCCAGCCGTTCCGCCAGAAGGCCTTCGAGATTTGCGTGAACCCCACGTGCCCCACCAACTACGAGCCCGACCTTAAGGTGGGCGAGTGCAAGGTGTGTGCCGAGGCCGGACGCCATGGCGACCTGATCGCACACAAGAGCGAGAAGAGCGGCAAGCGCTTTATCCGCTGCACCAACTATGACGATTGCGGCGTGAGCTATCCGCTGCCGGCGCGTGGCAAGCTCGAGGCGACGGGCGAGACCTGTCCCGAGTGCGGCGCTCCCATCGTGGTGGTCAACACGGCGCGCGGTCCGTGGCGTATCTGCGTCAATATGGACTGCCCGACCAAGGAGAAGAAGCCCGCCCGCGGCCGCAAGACTGCGACCAAGGCGATCACGGCGAAGAAGACCACAGCAGCAAAGAAGACTTCGACCGCCAAGAAGTCGACTGCCAAGAAGACTGCCGCGAAAAAGACGACCACCAAGAAGGCGGCCGCCGACAAGTAGCGGCGCAGCCGAAACATAGCCCAAAACAAAAACGAGCGAGGGTCCCATGATCCTCGCTCGTTTTTTTGCGTAGTCATTGGGGACGTTCTTGAATGACTAGTCGTTTAAGACCGTCGCATGCGACTAGTTCACTTCGACGGGTTTGGCGCCGGGATAGCGCTCCTCAAAGTCTAGGCGATACTTATTGTCATTGGTGCCCGCCACGTTGTCGCGCGACAGCGGCGCCACGATCTCATTCTTGTGGTCCGCAGGCTTGGCGTATTTCAGGCTGATCTCCCAGGCATCGCAAATGACGTCAATGCGATTCTCCAGGTCGTCGTAGAGCGCGATGATGTCTTTCCACGAGCCGTAATTCTGCGAGTCGATGGGAACGTCCAGGTCCTCGACCTCGTCCTTGAGGTCGTCGATCTGATCCTCGAGCGACTCGGCGGCATCGCTGGCAGATTGGCGCGAGCTGCGGTCATCCTTGAGATAGTACGTGTTAAACGTGGTGGCGCAGTCGCGAACCTGCTGATCAAGATCGGAGAGCCTGCTGTAGTAGGAGCTCAGCTGGTCGTAGACGTTCTGCTCGCTGATGGTGGCGGCATCGTGGGCGTCATCGTCATCGTCAAGCTTGTTGGGGTCGCCCTTAACGGACGCATCGTCGTCGTGGTCGATTTTGACCTTTTCGATCGTCGTGCCCTTGGTATCATCGGCGCCCTTGTCGAAAGGCTTGATCATAAAGAACACGACGAGCGCGATAATCACGACGATTAGCGCGGCGATGATGCCGATGAGCAGGGCGTTGTTGTTCTTAGGAGCGGCGGGGGCGCCGGCCTGCGGAGCGGCGGTCGGTATGGGCTGCTGCGGCGCGGAGCCGGCTGGCGCCGCCCATTGCTGCGTCGTGTCGACTTCGGGCTGGGGAGCGGGCACGGGCTGATGGGCGGACTGTACGGTCACGTCTGCCGGTTGGGGCTGAGTCGACGTGGGCTGCTGCGCAGACTGAACCGTGGTCGCGGCGGTGTCGAAGGCGGTGTCGGGCGCGGCGGCATGTTCGGCTGCCTGTGCATTCTCTTGCGACTGAGAGGCCTGGCCATCATCGGTTACCGGCGTTCCGCAGCTGGTGCAAAAACGCTCGTCGTCATTCAGAAGCTTGCCGCAATGGGTACAAAACCGGGGCATGATGGTTCCTTCCATTCGATGTGTTGGCTAGATTATAAGGTGGTTCAGGTGCGGTTGGGCCGCGCCGACCCAACTGGTTATGTGAGGATGATCATGTCGCGCAAGCCCTGTCGCATGCGTCACAATGAGTGCGGCGTGCTGGGTGTCCGGCGCGGCCGTTTATCGACGGCTCGGTAGAATGCGATGGTGGGGAGTGAGTCTGTGTACTGCGGCGAGCAAGGTCGGGGTGGCGGCGACAGCGTAGAGGCGTTCCGGTTCCCGCCGGGGGATGCGCCCCTCGCCGTGCGCGATTGCTCGCGTCGGGTGTTTTGTGCCGGGATGTTGAGCGGAGCGCTTGCCTCGGTGATGAGTCTCGGCGGTTGTGCCGCGCGCCGCAACGAGGCTGAGGGCTCCGCTGTCCCTGTCAAACAAAAAGCGAATCATCCGTCCGCTCAAAAGGCGGAAGCTGTCTCCCGGGCTTCTTGGATTGCCGGCCTTCAGCAAGATATCGAAGCCCTTGTCGAGCCGTATGGTGGGTCTACCTCGGTCTATGCTGTGGCGCTTGATCCTCAAACGTTCGCGTCGCTCGATGGTGAAGTCGCTGTGGCGCCGGACGCGCGACGTGTGGCGGCAAGCATCATCAAGCTTCCCATTCTCGCTTGTGCGCTCGAGACCGTGACGGCGGGCGAGCTGTCCCTCGACGAGCAGATAACGGTAACGCAACAGGATATCGTGGGTGGCAGCGGCAACATTCAGTCGCGCGGCGCGGGTGTGTCGTACAGTATTGACGAGCTACTGCACGCTATGATCGCCCAGAGCGATAACGTGGCAGCGAACCTTGTTATCGGCAGGCTTGGCATGGATACGGTCAACGAAACGTGCGCCGCATTGGGACTGACCCAGACCGTGCTCGCTCGTTTGATGATGGACACCGAGGCCCAGGCACAAGGTCGCGAGAACTATACGAGCGCCCGTGATGCTGCGGCTGTGTTGCAACGGCTGGCGGCGGGGACAATCGCGACGCCCGAGCTGTGCGAGCGAGCGCGCGGATATCTGCTGGCGCAGGAAGACGCACGCGGTATTGTCGAAGGCGTTCCCGGCGGCGTTTTGGTCGCGCACAAAACGGGCAGCCTGGCGAATGCTCAGCACGATGCCGCAATCGTCTACGCCGAGCGCCCTTACGTGCTGGCAATCCTCACCCAAGACCTCGAACGCGAGCAGGCCCTAGCCCTCGAGCGCGATATTTCCTTCGCCATCAACGCCCGCGCCCACTCCTAACTTGCGGTGAAATAGGGATTGTATTTGCTGCTAGAAGGCGTATTCAGTCCCTATTTCACCGCAACTTTGGAAAGGCACCTTTAGCCGTTGGGGACGTTCTTAAACGACTAGTCATTAAAGAACGTCCCCAACGACTAGTCATTTAAGAACGTCCCCAATGACTAGGTGGGATTTGGGGTGCGCCGGACGCTGGGGTATCATGGCTTGGTTGCTATAACTTGCATTTTCGCGCCTTGTAGGAAGGGGCTGCGCCCATGGCTTTTGAGCCCGCTCAACATAGCTTTATCACGCTCGAGGGCGTCGACGGCGCCGGCAAGTCCACGCAGGCGCGCCTGCTTGCCCGTGCGCTCGAGCTCGCTGGCTACCAGGTTGTGAGCCTGCGCGAGCCGGGCGGTACCGCCATCAGCGAAAAGATCCGTGCTCTGCTGCTCGACCCCGCCAATACGGCGATGGGCGACACTTGCGAGCTGCTGCTGTATGAGGCCGCCCGTGCCCAGCTAGTGCATGAGGTTATCGCGCCCGCCCTCGCGGCCGGCAAGGTGGTCCTGTGCGACCGCTTCTACGATTCCACGACCTGCTATCAGGCGTTTGCCGACGGCCTCGATCGTCAGATGGTGCGCGATGCCAACAACCTGGCTGTCGCCGGTACGCACCCGGCGCTCACACTCGTCTACCACATCACGCCCGAGCAGGCGGCGCTGCGCATGGCAGCCCGTGGTGCGGCAGATCGCATGGAGGCTAAGGGCATGGCCTTCCAAGAGCGCGTCTACCAGGGATTTTGCGCCATTGCCGCCGAGGAACCAAACCGCGTAAAGCTCATCGACGCGACCGCGTCCATCGAGGAAGTCTTCGCGCAGACGGTCGAGCGGGTTCGCGCCTACGGCCTCGACATTTCCCAGGACGCCGTCACCGCTGCGCTTGCCCAGGAGGCCGAGTAACATGGCCCCCGCTCAGGCAAGTCTGCTGGCCAAGCTCGACACCCAAGAGCGCGTGCGCGACTTTTTGACCAATGCCGTCGCCAGCGGTCGCGCATCGCACGCCTACCTGTTTTTGGGCGCGCCCGGCGCGGGCAAGCTCGACGCCGCGTGGGCGCTCGCCCAAGCCTTCCTGTGCGAG
>JAXKFZ010000133.1:0-3731 GCA_036550635.1 Collinsella sp.
CCACAATTGGTTATGGCGCTCACATGCCTTGTGCAGGCGAACGGCGGTCTCACGCGCCTGCTCAGTGCCCTGTTGTGCGGCTCGAATCGCGGCGTAGACACGCGTTCCCGTACCGCCAAAGCGCTCAAGCGCCTGCTCGATAGCAGTCAACGTCTCATCGTCAGCCATATCTTCAATGGCCAGCACGATGCCATCGGCAACGCCGTCGGCATTATCCGCCTTCAAGTCAACCGGGTGGGGGAGTACGGTGCCGGAAAACCGGGCATAGGCGGCGATGGCATCCTGCAGGTCCCAGAGCAAAAAATCAAGATCGGCGCTATTGGGAATACTGATATACGCAATGGTTTGCAGTGTCTTTGGTACGTCGCCACGCGCGGTCGTCTCCATGCCATCTCCTTTCCGGCTCGTTTCCGTTTAGGTTACACCGTCTGGCGGCGCCCTGCCGCGCTATCCTAGTGCAACCCTTACGAAAGGAACGCCATGCGACTGCCCATGAATACCTCGCTTGCCACGCTCAAGCCCTCCGGTATCCGCCGGATCAACGCGCTCGCCGCCCAGCACCCGGGGTGCATCGCGCTTGCGCTTGGCGAGCCCGATTTTCCCACGCCCGATGTGATTAGCGCCGAGGTGACCGCCGCACTGGACCGCGGTGACACGCACTATCCGCCCAACAACGGTCGCCCCGCCCTGCGTGAGGCGTTATCTGCCTACATGGGGGATGCGGGCCTTACGTTTTCGGCGGACGAGGTCATTCTGACCGACGGCGCGACCGAGGCCCTGTCGGCAACATTCATGGCTATGCTCAACCCCGGCGACGAGGTCATTATTCCCACGCCGGCCTTTGGCCTGTACGAGAGCATCGTCGTGGCCAACCACGCCAAAGCAGTCTTTTTGGATACGGAGCCCGCGCAATTCCAGATTGACGAGGATGCGCTTCGTGCTTGCGTGACGCCGGCGACCAAGGCCATCGTCATCTGCTCGCCCAACAATCCTACGGGTTGCATCCTCAACGCGGCTTCGCTCGACGCCGTGGCGCGCGTGGCAGAGCAGGCGGGCATCTACGTGGTCTGCGACGACGTATACAACCGCCTGGTTTATGTGGATGGCTACGAGCGCTTTGCCCAGCGTCACCCGGAGCTGCGTGAACAGACGGTCATCATCGAGAGCTTCTCCAAGCCCTGGTCCATGACCGGCTGGCGCCTGGGCTGGCTCGCGGCAGCGGCACCCGTCATCGCCGAGATCGCCAAGGCTCACCAATACTTAGTATCGAGTGCCGTCTCCTTCGAAATGGACGCCGCAGCCCGAGCCCTGACCGTCGACCCAACCCCCATGCTCAAAGTCTACCGAGCTCGTCGCGAACGTGTACTCGCAGCCTTAAACGCCATGGGCCTCGACGCAGTAGAGCCCGCAGGAGCCTTCTACACTTTCCCGAGCATCAAAAAGTTCGGCCTAACAAGTGAGGACTTCTGCATCAAAGCCATCAAAGAGGCAAACGTAGCCCTAGTCCCTGGAAACTGCTTCGGCACCGAAGGCCACATCCGCCTAAGCTACTGCGTCTCCGACGAAAACCTGGACGAAGGCCTCCACCGCCTGTCCACCTTCGTCTCAACCCTATAGCCATCAGGGACGCAACACATCAGCCCACCGACATAAGGATTATGCGTGGGGGCGTCGCTCAACGGAAAACCGGGCTGCCCCAAAGTCACCGCAGGCCGCGCCGCCGAAGGCCGGGCGCAAGGTTTTCGTAGATTCCGCACGAGCCGGAAAGCACTTAATGTGCTTTCCGAGCGAGCCCAGGACCTGATCGAGCGAAAACCTTGCGCCCGGCCTTCGGCGGCGCGGCCGGATGGTGGAATTGTGTGCAGCCCGGTTTTCCGTTGACCGACGCCGGGGTCCCCGCCATAATACTTTCGGTTCACGCACGAATCCGCTGCCAGAGACAGCCGGCGCAAACGGGTCTTACCCGCGAGCTTAATGGGACATCCCGCCAGCCGAGGTGGTCGAGTAGATATGTCTTCTCGCCCCCGTCGCTCATGCAGCGCGGGGGCTTTCTTTTTGGACATGCCCCCGTCACGTCCTTGTGGCGGACCGTGCCCGGAAAGAATTCGAGGAGGTGTAATTCATGCCCCAGCAGTACAAAATCGACAAGGTTGCAGAGATCGAGTCCTGTATCGCCGAGAACGCCGGTCTGTTCGTCGTCAACTACAACGGTCTGACGGTTAAGCAGGCTCAGGAGCTGCGTCATCAGCTTCGCGAGTGCGGCGCCGAGATGAAGGTCTACAAGAACAACCTGGTCAAGATTGCCCTCAAGAACCAGGAGCAGCCCGAGATCGACGAGATTCTCGCCGGCCCCGTCGCTTATGTGTTCTACGAGACCGAGCCGGTCGAGGCCGCTAAGGCCCTTAAGGACTTCTCCGCTAAGTCCAAGGGCGTCCTTGAGATCAAGGGCGGTATCTCCGACGGCAAGGCCGTTTCCGCTGATGATGTTAAGGCTATCGCCGAGCTGCCCACCAAGGATCAGCTTCTCGGCCAGATCGCCGGTCTCATCTCCGGTTTCGCTCGCGACATCGCTGTCTGCGTCAACGGCGTTTCCTCTGGTCTCGCTCGTTCGATTCAGCAGGTCTCCGAGCAGAAGGCAGCCTAGTCGCTGTTTTCACCCGCGGCGGCAACGCCGCACCCCTGGCGCATTCGCGCCGTGTTTTAACTGATCTCCGTGCATCCGCACGGAAACCGAAAGGACTTAGAAATGGCTAAGCTTACCACCGATGAGATCATCGATGCTCTTAAGGAAATGACCCTTCTCGAGGCTTCCGAGCTCGTTAAGGCTATCGAGGACACCTTCGGCGTTTCCGCCGCTGCTCCTGCCGCTGTTGTCGCCGCTCCCGCTGCTGGCGCTGCTGAGGCCGAGGAGAAGACCGAGTTTGACGTCGTGCTCGAGGGCTTCGGCGACAACAAGATCCAGGTCATCAAGGCCGTCCGTGAGCTCACCAACCTTGGTCTGAAGGAGGCCAAGGAGGTCGTCGAGGGCGCTCCCAAGGCTGTTCTCGAGGGTGCCAAGAAGGAGGACGCCGAGGCTGCCAAGGAGAAGCTCGAGGCTGCTGGCGCTGCTGTCACCCTCAAGTAATCAGGCTTTCTCGCCAGATTTCTTTGCAGACGGGGTTCGCATTGCGAGCCCCGTCTTTTTTGTTTTTCGGTCCCTCGGCATCGGTAGCTCAAACTGCCATGTTCTGTGATTTGCGTCGTATCGGGCACCCTGCCGTTGGGCAATAAAATTGCACCATTCGAGCAATAATTTGCGTTGACCTGCTGAAGAATTGTCTCTGCCTTGTAGCGACATATAGTTCCAGCGGTAAGATGCTTAGGTATCGCAATTTGGTCTGCGGCTGTGTGCCGCACGCATGGGGCGCTTTTGCGCCTGCGAAAGGATCTTTGAATAACATGAAGGCAATCATCCCCGCCGCCGGTCTTGGCACGCGTTTTCTGCCTGGCACCAAGTGCACGCCCAAAGAGATGCTGCCGGTGCTCGACAAGCCCGTCATTCAGTACGTCGTCGAGGAGGCGCTCGACCCCGAGGAAGTCGACGACGCCATCATCGTTACTTCTCCCGGTAAGCCCGAGCTACTGAACTACTTCCAGCCCGATCGCTCGCTCGAGAACCTGCTGCGCGAGCGCGGCAAGAACGCCTATGCCGATGCCGTCGCCCACGCTGGCGGTATGCCGGTCGACTTCCG
>JAXKFZ010000134.1:0-4353 GCA_036550635.1 Collinsella sp.
CAACGTTAAGAAGGGCCTGAAGCTCGGCACCGATGCGAGCCACACCAAGGCCATGAAGAAGAGCCTTGCTAAGGCCCTCTTCGAGAACGACCGCATCAAGACCACCGAGACCCGCGCTAAGGCGCTGCGTTCGGTCGTCGACCCGATCATCACTTGGGCCAAGAAGGGCGACCTGCACTCTCGTCGTCTGGCTATCGCCAAGCTCGGCGATAAGCAGCTCGTTGCCGAGATCTTCGACAAGGCTGCTCAGGGCATGTGGCAGGACCGCAACGGCGGTTACACCCGCATCATGAAGCTCGGTAACCGCAAGGGCGACAACGCTCCCATCGTTATCATGGAGCTCGTCACCGAGCCTTGCACGCCTAAGGCCAAGAAGGCTGCTCCGGCCCCCAAGAAGGCCGCTGCTCCCAAGAAGGTCGAGGCCGTCGAGGAGGCTCCTGCTGAGGAGACCGCTGAGTAGACTTTCCGTCTGCATAGGCTATATTCGAGGGGTACGTTCGCGTACCCCTCTTTTTTTGTCGCGATACCGTTACTCGTTTGTTGGGAGCGCCCATGACTGCGCCGTCTGATTTCAATTCGATTTCCGAGCTTGACGCCACGCTCGTATTTCGCGTGGCCTTTGATGGCTCATCGTATAGCGGATTTGCCGAGCAGCCGGGACAGACGACGGTTGCGGGTGAGCTACGTCGAGCCATCGAGACGCTGCTTCGCCGCCCGATCGATTTGGCGTGCGCGGGGCGTACCGATGCCGGCGTGCATGCCGTGGCTCAGTACATCAGCGTGCCCGTAACGGACGCTGAGCTCGCGTGTACGCGCCGTAGGTGGCTGCGGGCTATGGATGCCCTGCTGCCCAAAGATATCGCCATAAACGAGGTCTACAAGGCCCGTAAGGGCTTTTCTGCACGCTTTGACGCGCGTTCCCGTACGTATACGTACCGTATTGCCGATCGCGATGCACGCCCCGTGCTGTCCCGCGGTGCCGTGTGGTGGCATCGCTATCCCTTGGATGTTGAGGCTATGTCTGCTGCCTGCCCCGCGTTGCTGGGCGAGCAGGACTTTAAAAGCTTTTGCAAGGTTGCCTCGGCCGTTGGCAAGCCCACGCACCGCTGCGTGATGCGTGCCGAGTTTGGCCATGAGGTTGCGTTTGGCGAGGACATCCTGACGTTTACCATCGAGGGCAATGCGTTTCTGCATTCGATGGTCCGTACGATCGTTGGCACGCTTGTCGAGATTGGCATGCATCGCCGTGAACCCGAGTGGATGCGCGAGGTCATCGATGCTTGCGACCGTACCGCTGCGGGCCCCACGGCTCCTGCCTGCGGCCTTACGTTTATGGGCGTGGATTACGATCCCGCCGAGCTTGTCGTGCTCGACTAGGGGAGGGCTCGACGTGTCGTGCGTCGACACCTGTCATCTGTGGGCTGCGCGTGTGCAACATCTGTTCTTGGCGTGCAATGCAACCGGTGTCTCATTGCTTTTATTGCCGGGGTGTACCATGAACCACGGTTTGATTCATTGCTGTCGAGAGGACGGATAATTTGGTTCGACGTGGCTCGCATCCGCGACTTTCGGTGATCCTTGTGGTAGAAGGTTCGCCCAGCTATGCGATGCGTGCGCTCGAGAGTATCCAGAACCAAGACCTCTATGATTTGCAGATTGTCGTTGTCTGCCGCGATGCTGCGCCCGGTGTGCGCCATTCGCTTCAAGTTGCTGCCGACAGGGACATCCATATTGATTTGATTGACGTCGAGGACGCGAAGCGCGGCGCTTGTCTTCGTGCCGGTTTTGATGCCTCGCGCGGCTCTCAAATCATCGCCATGAACGCCGATGAGTGGTTTGCTCCGCAGGCCCTTTCCAAGATGGTCGATATCGCGTGCGATACTGCGGCAGACATTGTGCTCCCCTCGGTGTCGCTCGATCGATACGATGCGCATCGCGAGCGTCATTCGCGCGTCTTGGATGCTGCCTCTATTGCCATAGAAGACGAGTCTTCTATGGTGACTGGGCTGCCTCAGTTGATTTTAGGCGGCCTGGTTGTTCAAACCCCTGGCGTGATGTTCAGCCGGTCGCTGTTTGAGGCATGCCTTTTGTGCGATAAGACGTTTCGCACAGTTGGGTTTATGGCGTGCGCACTCTCGCAGGCGCAGCGCGTCTCCGGATGCGGCGATGCTTGTTTCCACGCGGTGGCACCTAAGCTTACAGATGCCTTTGATCCCACCATGTATGCCAGGACATCCGATGACACTCGAGCGCTCGACGAGCTTGCGGACTCACTCTCGGAAGCAGATAGCGGTGGTCGGCTCAAGCTGGCAAGCCAAAAGTTCTACTTTGCCGGACTGGTCGCCTGCATCGAGAATTTGTGTCTGAGCCCGCATGGAGTGTCGTCAATCGAGCGTTCCACCCGCATGCGTGATATGCTCGAGGCGCCTCGAACCCGTCAGATGGTCGCCGCGCTCAAGGATAACCATCGGGGACTCGGTCTGTTGTTTGGGCCGATCGCCAGCGCCAAGCCCGCGCGCTGCGTGATGTGTACGCATCTGGCAGCTTTTCTTAACCGGACGGGCGCAAAAACCGCCTAAACGGCTCATTACGAAACAAACTTGCATAGAATTGTTTCGAAATGCGTTCTTATACACAAAAGCCTTCAAATAGCGTTAAACTATTCAATCACTGATTGATTGTCTCCGCCATCTTTTGGAGAGAGGGTTTGTATGGCTAAAAAACGCAATGGGCGCCAGGATGCCATTAGAGATATTGTGCGCAATAAGGACGTCCGCACGCAGCGCGTGCTGGTCGATGAGCTCCGCGCTATGGGCTTTGATTGCACGCAGGCGACTGTCTCTCGCGATATTGCCGACATGGGGCTGCGTAAGCTCCCTGAGGGCATCTATGTTCTGGCAGAGGACCTGCACCTGCAGCGTATGGTTTCCGAGCTCGTAACGGGCGTTCTACGTACCGATAATCTGGTCATGATCAAGGCTCAGCCTGGCACGGCTTCCGGCATCGCCGCCGCCGTTGATGCGGCAGAGTTGCCCGATGTTCTTGGCTCGCTTGCCGGCAACGATACGATTTTGGTTATTGCCCAGACGGCCGAGGACGGCGAGCGTCTTGAGGCGCTGATCAATAAGCTGAGCAATTCTCGCAAGTAGGCGTGCGGGTCGTGCGCTCGGCACTGTGTGCGTGACATGGTGGCTTGTAAGGGGGTATCGACGTTGGTCGGTACCCCCTATATTGTTTGCCGGTATAAAGACCGTCCACCAGGTCGCTTTAAACTAAAAGGCCCCCGAGCAGTTTAATAAGCTGCTCGGGGGCCTTGTTGCTAATGGCCGGATGAATTTCTAGCCGACCGTATCGTCAGGCGTGGGCGAGGGGTCGGGAGTGGGCGTAGGCGTGGGCGTAGGCGTGGGCGTAGGCGTGCCGCCATCGCCGCCGGTCGAACCACCAGTGGAGCCGCCTGTCGAGCCACCGGTCGTTCCGGTGCCGCCGGTGGTGTCGCCGCCCGTGGTCTCGGTGGTCGTGGTCGTCGTGGTGGTCGTTGTGGTGGTTTCCTCTTCGTCCTCGTTCTCGTCCTTGTCGTCGTTCTCCGTCTTCTTGGTGTTGTTGGTGCCGTAGAACTTCCAGACGCTGTTGTTCTTGTAGGTGGGCGACGTTCCGGTCGCAAACTCCTCGCGCTTGGTACCGGTCAGAACGGTGTTCATAAACCGCTTAAAGACAGGCAGGTTGGTGCTGTCGCCCAGCAGGTCCGTGCCGTATTTTTGGATGGGGATCTCACCTGCGGAATAGCCGGTCCACAGGGCGCACGCCAGCTGCGGGGTATAGCCGCAGAACCACAGGTTGGTGGTGTTGTCGGTGGTGCCCGTTTTGCCGGCATAGGGCTGGTTGACGCTCAGGGCGCCAGCAGCACCTGTACCGCTGCCCTGCATGACGCCGGACAGAACATCGGTGACCGCGGCGGCCTCGCCCTCGGTAAGCACCTGTGAGGGATTGTCCGTGTGCTGGTACAGCACCGAACCGGTACGAGAGTCAATCTCGGTGATGGCGATCGGCTGACGATAGTAGCCGCCGTTGGCAAACGTCGCGTAGGCGGCGGCCATCTCGAGCGGCGAGATCGAGCCAGTGCCGAGCGTCATGACGGGAACGTCCTCGATGTTGTCCTTGGCGGGATCGATGCCGAGCTTTTTGACGAGCGAGATGATCTTGCTGTTGCCGACGGCTTCTGCCACCTGGATGTAGCCGGTGTTGGAGGAGTATGCCGTCGCCTGCTTAAGCGTGATGTTGCCATAGCTATGGTTGGCGTAGTTTTGGACCTCGGTCGTGGTGCCCTTGGCCTTGAGCGGCGAGTTGCAGTTGAGG
>JAXKFZ010000135.1:0-2082 GCA_036550635.1 Collinsella sp.
ACCTATCGAAACACATCTCCACCGTTCCTTCAACTGGGAAAATGCCGCCCCCGGGGGCCCGGATGGGGCCTCGGGGGCGTTCGGCTAGCTGCGGGAACGGCCTATCCGCTCAAAGTGTTCGGCTGAGATCGGAAATCAACCCATCGCATCCGACTTTGTTGATGCGGCACTGGCCCGGAGCATCTACCAGCGCAATTACAACGATGCGCAGCACAAGCAAACCGTTTCGTGCTATCTCCCGACCCGCATGCGCATGACGTACGGCGACTCGCTGAGCGATGCCTCGCTCCAAGATGGCAAGACCGTTGGCGAGGGCCATTTCCGCCTTGTCGACAGCAGCAACGTACTCAACGTAGCAGCCTCGGGACATGCGTTTGCCATCGAATATGTGGATGTCGACGCCCTGGGCAACGAGACTGTTACGGAGCTGCAGGGCCCTGTGCCCATCGATATCGATCCACGTGCGCTGACGCCTCATTTTGAGGGACTCGAAGGCCTTAAGGCCGGCGAAGACGTGCGCGCCAAGATTGCGGCATCACTCGAGGGCAAGCTCGAAACCGATGCCTGCACGGCCCAGCTCGAGTTTATGCACGGCGCGAACGGCGCTCCGGGCACAGCAATGGCCGAGGGCGAAACATTTGCCGCAGGAACGTACTGGGTGCGCGTGAACGGTCTCTTGGGCGACGCGGCGCAGAGCTACACGCTCGCCAGCGATGGAGCCGCAAGCTTTACCGTAGCGGCCTCGGGCAGTGCAGGCGGCACCGGTAGCGGCACGGGTTCCAACGCAGACGGCGCCGACAAGAACGGCGGCGGCAACAAGAGCAAGGGCTCGACCGGAAAACTCGCCGACACGGGCGACGGCTCTGGCGTTGCCGCCGGGCTCGCTGCCGCCGCCGTGGCGACAACGGTCGCCGGCGCGGCGATGCTTGCCAATGACCGCGAAAACGTTGGGGACGACAGCGAATAGGCAAGCCCGCCTTTTAGACACATCGACTCAATTGGGGGGGCGCAGAATACCGTTCTGCGCCCCGATTTTTACCTTAGCCCGAACACCGTTATCGGCTACATCACCATGTTCAGCGCATTCACGAACTCCTGAGCTTGGGAGCGGCTGCTCAGACTAAAGACACAGGCAGTCAACAGCCTGTTACGTAGGAAAACGTCGCGGCCCTTGATCCTGCTGACCCCCGTAATGTCCTTAAGATAAACAATCTCGGTGTGCTTGCCACCAAAAGTGCCCTTCTTGAGCACCTCGATGCGGTTAGGGTAGATCTTGACGTCTTTAAACCTACCCGAACCTTTGTCCTGGAACAGCAGCGTGTTGTTGTCCATACGCGTCACTCCCGCGGGGTTCGCTAAAACTGCCTCTATGGTCACATTTTAACCACCGCAAGGCTCCCATGCGAAGGTGCCAGACAACATAGCAATTCGTGTCCGCGCGAGGCTTTAAACTAAATGCGTTAAAGATGCATTCCACAAGAGGAAAGTGGGGCGACAGTGATGGGTGAACTAGTAAACCGTGGAGAATCGGCAATCGTGCCCGAAGGTTTTTACAAGCAGGTCTCCTCGATTCTCAACGCCGCTCGCGACAAGGCCTATACCGCCGTTAACTTTGCGATGGTTGAGGCATATTGGGAGATCGGCAAGAGTATTGTTGATGAACAGGGCGGAGAGGAGCGCGCCAAGTATGGCGATGCACTGATCGACGAACTTGCCGTTAGATTGACTAAGGATTTTGGCAGAGGCTTCAACGCCAGAAGCTTAAGATACATGCGTCAGTTTTATCTTGCGTTCCCAATCCGGAACGCGCTGCGTTCCGAATTGAATTGGACACATTACCGCAGGTTATCGCGTATAACCGACCCTGATGCTCGAACATGGTACATGAACGAATGCGCCGATTCTCGTTGGAGCACGCGTCAGCTCGAACGCCAGATCAACACCATGTTCCGCGAGCGCCTACTTGCCAGCAAGGACAAGGAGGCCGTCACCCAGGAAATCCAAAAGAGCGCCCCGGCTCGTCGCCCCGAGGATATCATCCGCGACCCATATGTACTGGAGTTTTTAGGTTTCTCGGACGAT
>JAXKFZ010000136.1:0-1664 GCA_036550635.1 Collinsella sp.
CCAGGTTGTCGTACGGGTAGCGCCCGTCTTGCTTAACCTTAGCCATCACCTGGTTGAGGTCATCGGTCTTGGTGCCTGTCATCTTTTCGTACAGACCGATTAACAGGCCGCCCAGCAGGCAGACAAAAAACGGGTACGGCAGAAAGCCAAACGGGCCGCTGGCAAGCTCGGGCGAAGCGACGCCCAGCGCGTGCGGAATCTCGGTCCATAGATAGTCGATACCGTGCTCCATCGCAAAAAAGAACAGCCAGACTGCGGCACCCGCGAGTGCACCGGTCACGGCAACGCTGACCAAAAACAGCGCTCGGTTCGTGGGTTTGGCAAGGTTATCCATCGGGTCCTCCCGCGGTCAAAGTCGACATAGATACGTTTTATTGTAGAGCGAGCGTTGCCCGAACGAGCCAACCACCTGCGCCGCAAACGGCACCATTGGGAGCCATAGTGGGGCAGGCTCAAGACTTATCCGTTGATAATCGAGGCAATCTCGCGCAAATCGTCGGCAAAGTAGATGCCGTGCTGGCGCCTCGGGCTCGAAAGCCCCTTATCAATCATGTGCCCGAGCAACGCCTTGAGGTCGTTGTAGTAACCGTCCAGGTTATACAGGATGCACGGAGAGCTCAGGTGCCCCAACGACACCGCGGACATAACCTCGGCAATCTCCTCGAGCGTGCCCGTGCCGCCCGAAAATGCGATGAACGCATCGCCGAGCTCGATCATCTTGGCTTTGCGCTCGGCCATGTCGCTCGTCACGATAAGGTCGTCGATTCCGTCGTGTTGAAACTCTGCCTCGATAAAAAAGCTCGGCTCCACACCCGTCACATGTCCGCCTGCCTCGAGTACGCTATCGGCGAGCGCGCCCATCAGTCCCGATTTGGACCCGCCGTATACGAGCGCGTGTCCGTTGGCGCCAATCCAATTGCCCAGCTCCTGCACTGCGGGCAGAAACGCCGGGTCGTTGCCGACGCTCGCGCCCAGGTAGACGGTGATGTTCATATGCAATCCCCCTCGTCGTGACGCGCGGCACCCGTTCTATCGTTGCCGGCGACGGTATTCGCGCACGCGGCGCGACAAATCGGCGAGCTCATCGCGGTCGAGTTCTTCCAAATGCTCAAGATCGTCCATAAAGCGCGCCATGGTGTCCTTTTGGCGCATCTTGATAAGCGTATTGCAGTAGTTCACCGCCACGCCCGTAAGCATGGCGATATAGAAGATACTGATGACGCTTAGGATAACGGTAATGCCGCGGGCAACCGGCGTTTCAGCGGGGATATCGCCAAAGCCAATCGTCGAGACCGTCTCAAAGCTAAACCAGAGACCATCGCCAAACGTGAGGGTCGTGGGCTCGGACAGCCAGACAGCCGTCGAGCAAAGCAGATAGAAAATAAGAAACAGGCCCGTAATGCGTGCAAAGCCAGCCTGTCGCAGCACATCGGCAAGCGTCCTGAGCTTTTTCATCGCGACCCCTTCCACGGACAACCAATCACGTTCGCTCGGTATTGTCCCACGCCTCCCCAGCAAACGGAACTAGTCATTGGGTGTTCCTATAGTTTTGTCAACCGTCGGGGCTACTCCCGGTAGGGCACCCGGTCGCGCATCACGGCGTATATCGCCCTGAGCCGCTTCCTCGCGACGGCCTTGAGCGCCCGCCCGTGCCCCATGCCCCG
>JAXKFZ010000137.1:0-5818 GCA_036550635.1 Collinsella sp.
CCTGCCGACTCTAACACTTCCACTGACCCTACCCATTAAAGGAGAGCAGATGAAACCTATCGTCGCCGTCGTCGGACGCCCCAACGTGGGCAAGTCCACGCTCGTTAACCGCCTGGCCCAGACCTCGGACGCCATCGTCCATGAGTCCCGCGGCGTCACGCGCGACCGCTCGTACCACACGGCCGATTGGAACGGCCGCGAGTTCACCATCGTCGACACGGGCGGCATCGAGCCGCTCAAGAGCGACGACGTCTTTGCCACGTCCATCCGCGACCAGGCCCTCGCCGCCGCCGAGGAAGCCGCCGTCATCCTGTTTGTGGTCGACGGCCGCACCGGCGTCACCGAGGAGGACGAGTCGGTCGCTCGCATGCTCAAGCGCTGCGACAAGCCGGTCTTTCTGCTGGTGAACAAGCTCGACAACCCCGATCGCGAGAACGACAGCATCTGGGAGTTCTATTCGCTCGGCATCGGTGAGCCCACGCCGCTCTCGGCCCTGCATGGCCATGGCACGGGCGACCTGCTCGACGATATCGTGGCCCTGCTTCCGGAGGAAGAGGACGAGGTCGCCGATGAGTTCCCTGATGCGCTGAACGTCGCTATCATCGGCCGCCCCAATGCCGGTAAGTCGTCGCTGTTCAACCGCATTCTGGGCGCCGACCGTTCTATCGTGTCCAACATTGCCGGCACGACGCGCGACGCCATCGATACCGTCGTGGAGCGCAACGGCAAGCACTACCGCATGGTCGACACCGCGGGTATTCGCAAGAAGAGCACCGTGTACGAGAACATCGAGTACTACTCGATGGTCCGCGGCCTGCGCGCCATCGATCGCGCCGACGTGGCACTGCTCGTCGTCGATGCCTCCGTGGGCGTCACCGAGCAGGACCAGAAGGTCATGGGCTTGGCCATCGAGCGTGGCTGCGCCATCGTGGTGCTGCTCAACAAGTGGGACCTGCTCGATGACGACCGCAAGCGCGAGGCCTGCATGGAGACCGTCGACCGCCGTCTGGGCGTCATGGCTCCCTGGGCCCAGTACCTGCGCATCTCTGCCCTCACTGGCCGCAGCGTCGAGAAGATCTGGGCGATGGTCGACGCCGCCGAAAAGACGCGCTCGCAAAAGATCAGCACCTCGCGCCTCAACACGTTCCTCACCGACCTGCGCGAGTTCGGTCATACCGTGGTGGACGGCAAGCGCCGCCTGCGTATGCACTACGTGACCCAGACGGGCGTCAACCCGCCGACGTTCACGTTCTTCGTCAACCACAGCGATCTGGTCAACGACACCTACCAGCGCTACGTGGAGAACCGCATGCGCTCGACCTTCGACTTTGCCGGCACACCCATTCGACTCTTCTTTAGGAAGAAGGAGCAAAAGGATGCATAATCCGATTCTGCTGACCGCCATCTGCGCCGTGGTCTCGTTCTTTATCGGGGCGATTCCGTTTGGCCTTATCCTGGGCCGCGTGTTCAACCACACCGACATTCGCAAGGCGGGCTCCGGCAACATCGGCACCACCAACGCGCTGCGCGTGGCCGGCCCCAAGGTCGCGGCGCTCACGCTGCTGCTCGACTGCCTGAAGGGCGCCATCTGCGTCCTTATCGCGCGTCCGTTCATCGCGAGCGTGGGCTATGGCTTCCCCGTGAGCATCATGGCTCCCGGTGCCGCCGGCGACTGGATGCTCGGCGTCATCTGCCTGGCGGCCGTATGGGGCCATATCTTCTCGCCCTACCTCAACTTCCATGGCGGCAAGGGCATCGCGGTCGGTCTGGGCGTAATCCTCGCCTGGTACTGGCCCATTGGGCTTTCGCTGCTGGGCATGTTTATCGTGGCCGTCGCCATCACCAAGTTTGTGTCGGTGGGCTCGCTTGCCGCCGCCATCGGTCTTCCCATCGCTGCCTGCGCGGTCTTTCCGTACAGCAGCCTGGGACTCAAGTTTTGCATGGCGATGATCGGCATCACCGTGGTGTGGGCCCATCGCGCGAACATTAAAAGGCTCATGATCGGTAAGGAGTCCAAGCTCTCGTTTACCAAGCGCGTCACCGAGCCCGACGATAAGTAGGAGAGAGTCATGAATGTTGCGCTAATTGGCTCTGGCTCCTGGGGAACCGCCGTCGCCGGCCTTGCCGCCGCGCGAGCCGAGCGCGTGACCATGTGGGCCCATGGCAAGCAGACGGCCGCCGGCATCAACGGCGAGCACCGCAACCCGCGCTATCTGGTGGACTACGTGCTGCCGGAAAACGTTGTCGCTACGACGGACCTGGCCCAGGCGCTTGACGGCGCCGAGGCCATCATCTTTGCCGTGCCCTCCACGCACCTTCGCAGCGTGTGCCACCAGGCAGCACCCTTCATCGCCGCCGGCACCCCGGTGCTCTGCCTCACCAAGGGCATTGAGCCTGAGTCCGGCCTGCTCATGAGCGAGGTCATCGCCAGCGAGATCGGCAACGAGTCGCGCGTGGCGGCGCTCTCGGGCCCCAACCATGCCGAGGAGATCTGCCGCGGAGGTCTTTCTGCCGCCGTCATCGCCAGCGAAGATCCGCAGATAGGGGAGACCTTTAAGGACCTACTCCTGTCCACGGCCTTCCGCATCTATCTGTCGCAAGACATGACCGGCGTTGAGGTTTGCGGCGCCATGAAAAACGTCATCGCCATCGTGTGCGGCATTTCCGCCGGCTCCGGCGCAGGCGACAACACGCTCGCCCTCATCATGACGCGCGGCCTGGCCGAGATCAGCCGCCTGGTGCACGCCCGCGGCGGTCATGCCATGACCTGCATGGGACTTGCCGGCATGGGCGACCTCATTGCCACCTGTACCTCGGAGCATTCGCGCAACCGCACTTTTGGCTACGAGTTTGCCCACGGCGTTTCGCTCGACGAGTACCAGACGCGCACGCATATGGTTGTCGAGGGCGCCGTCGCGGCCCGCAGCGTCAGCGAACTTGCCCGTTCACTGGGTGTAGACATTCCGCTCACCTTTGCCGTGGAGCAAACGCTCTACAACGGTGTTACTTTGGATAGGGCGCTCGAGATTCTTACCGACCGCGTACCCTCCCAAGAGTTCTACGGACTCACCGACTAGCGCAGAAAGGCTTCTACCATGGGTTCCATCAAAATCGCTCCGTCCGTCCTCTCGGCCGACATGGCCAACCTCAAGGGCGAACTCGACAAGATCGCCGGCGCCGACTACGTGCACTTCGACGTTATGGACGGTCACTTTACCGGCAACCTCACCTTTGGCGTCGACATCCTCAAGGCCGTCAAGCGCTCCACCGATGTACCGGTCGACGCGCACCTGATGGTGTCGAACCCCGATGAGACGGTCGATTGGTACGCCGACGCCGGTGCCGACATGATCACCGTGCACTACGAGGCTTCCACGCACCTGCACCGCACGCTCACCCATCTGCAACAGCGCGGCGTCAAGGCCGGCGTGGTGCTCAACCCCGCCACGCCCGTCTGCGTGCTCGAGAGCATTATCGACGTTGTCGACATGGTGCTGCTCATGAGCGTGAACCCGGGCTTTGGCGGCCAGAGCTTTATCCCCGGTACCATCGCTAAACTCCACGAGCTCAAGGCCATGTGCGAGCGTCACGGCGTTTCGCCCCTCATCGAGGTCGACGGCGGCATTTCTTCCAAGAACATTGCCGAGGTCGTCAAGGCTGGTGCCAACGTTCTCGTGGCCGGCTCCGCCGTATTTAAGTCCGAAGATCCCGCCGCCGAGGTTGCGCTGCTGCAGAAGCTGGGCAATGAGGCCGCACAGGAGGCATAAACCCTTATGACCGCAGGTCAAAACCGCATACCCGTGAATCTTGACTACGCCGCCTCGACGCCCATGCGCGCCGAGGCGCTCCTTGCGCAGCGCGAATATGACGACAGCGAGCTTGCCGGCGTCAACCCCAACTCGCTGCACTCGCTCGGCCGCAAGGCCGCCGCGCGCCTGGAGGTTGCCCGTCGCGAGATCGCCCATAGCTTTGGCGCACGCGTCCGCCCGTCCGAGATTGTTCTGACCAACGGCGGCACCGAAGCCAACCAGCTGGCGCTGCTCGGTCTTGCCGAGGGCGCCCGTCAGCGCGACCGCAAGCGCAACCGCGTGATCGTATCTGCCATCGAGCACGATTCGATTCTGGACAACCTGCCGCTGCTGCGTGCCGCTGGCTTTACCGTCGACCTGGTGCAGCCCTGCCGCGCGGGCTACATTGAGCCTGCCGCGCTTGTCGAGCTACTAGGCGACGACGTGGCGCTCGTGAGCATCATGGTCGCCAACAACGAGACCGGCGTGGTGCAGCCCATCCGCGAGCTTGCCGCGGCCGCGCATACCGTGGGCGCCCTGTTCCACACCGACGCCATCCAGGGCTATCTGCACATTCCGCTCGATGCCACCGAGCTAGGCGTCGACGCCATGTCCGTCGCAGCCCACAAAATTGGCGGTCCCGTTGCCTCCGGCGCGCTCTACGTTAAGACCCGCACGCCACTGCGTCCCCGCATCTTTGGCGGCGGACAGGAAGCCGGACGTCGCGCCGGCACGCAGGACCTGCGCACACAGCTGGCCTTTGCCGCTGCCGCCCGCACGCTGGCACCCCATGTGGCTCAGGAACGCGAGAAGCTGCAAGCCCTTTCCGACAAGCTCTACGCCACGCTTACGGCTCATCCGCGCATTCACGCCACCATGGGAGACTACGCACATGTCGACCGTCTGCCCGGCATGGTATCGATCTACATTGACGGAATGGACTCCGAGGAGCTTATCATCAAGCTCGATGCCGCCGGTTTTGAGGTGTCGGCAGGTTCGGCATGCTCGAGCGGCAGCATGGACCCCAGCCACGTTTTGAGCGCGATGGGCATCGGTCGCGAGCAGGCGCTGGGCGCACTGCGCATCTCCTTCGATGACCGCGTGAATCCGGCCGATCTGAATGAGTTCGCCAAGACGCTCCTCTCGATCGTGGGTGCCGCATGATCGCCGCCGAGCTTGAGCGCGCGCTGCTGGCACGCTATCCCAAGACCGATGCCGAGAGTTGGGACCATGTAGGACTCTCCGTCGGCGACCCTGCCGCGGAGATTACCGGTGTTGCCTGCGCACTCGATGCGACCGAAGCCAATGTGCACCGCGCCCAGGAGGCCGGCGCCAACGTGCTGCTGACGCATCACCCCATCTATATCAAGGCGCCCGAGGCGTTTTGTCCGGCGGATGCCACGCGTCCCCAGTGCAGCGCGGCGCTCTATGAGGCGGCCCGATGCGGCGTGAGCATTATCTCGCTCCACACCAACCTGGACCGCTCGCACGAAGCCTGCCTCTGCCTGAGCGAGCTGCTGGGTGCCGCACCCGTGAGCTCACTGGAGCACGTGGACGACCCCGAAGCCACCGGCCTGGGCGCACTTGCAACGCTCAACGACCCGTGCACGCTGCGCGATCTTGCCACCCGTGCTGCCACGGCCTTCGGCAGCAACCCGCGCGTTTGGGGTGAAGCCGAGCACCCGTGCCGAACCGTCGCCATTTTGGGCGGCTCCCTGGGCGACTTTGGAGAGCTCGCCATCGCCGCGGGCGCAGATGTTGTCGTGACGGGCGAGGCGGGCTACCACGTGGCGCAAGACCTTGCCTTGCGCGGGCTACCGGCGATCCTGCTCGGCCACGACCGCTCCGAGGAGCCGTTCGTTGATATATTGATGAACTCTGCAGTTGATGCCGGGGTCGACCCCCGTCATGCGATTAAAATACTGAACCCTTGCCAATGGTGGACTGTGACAAAAGGAGAGAACTTATGAGCGCCGGCGCTACGCTACTCAAGCTGCAACAGATCGATTTGGAGCTCGCCCGCAACAAGA
>JAXKFZ010000138.1:0-2022 GCA_036550635.1 Collinsella sp.
AGGTTATATCGTCTATCTGGTGGTAACCGGGCAGATGGGGCAGTTCTGGGCCGCTATGTCGAGCGTCCAGGCGTCATGGCTCGTTGTCGCGTGTCTTTGCATGTTCATGTACCTGTTCTTTGGCATTGTGGCCTATGCGATTGCCGTCTGGCTCGATCCCAATTCGCCCGTCGGCATCCGCGACCTGATCTCGGTCGAGGCGAGTGGCATCTTCTTTGGCAACCTGACGCCCATGATGATGGGCTCCACCCCGGCTCAGATCTATCGCCTGACCAAGGCCGGCCAAAACGTGGGCGAGGCCGGCGCCACGCAATTCACGCGTTTTATCGTGTACCAGTTTGGCCTGGTCGCCTGGGGCGCTATCCTGCTGCTCGCCCGTATGCCGTTTTTTGCCGAACGCTACGGCGACATGACGCTGTTGTGCGTCTTTAGCTTTGGTGGGCACTGCTGCATCTTGCTGGGCATCTTCGCCGTCGCGCTCATGCCTAAGACCGTCACGCGCGTCGCCCATTGCATCATCAATTGGCTCGAGCGCATAGGTGTCTCGGCCACTAAGATCGAGGGATGGCGCACGTTTGTCGATGGCGAGATCTACTCCTTCTCCGAGAAGTTCAAGCTTTCGGCCGGACATTTTTCTTCCATGCTGCTCACCGTGTTTATCACCATGCTGCAGCTCGCGTTTTTCTATCTGGTTCCGTATTTCCTGATGCTTGCCTTTGGCCACCACGAGGTCGACTTTTTCTCGGTCATGGCCGCGAGCGCCTTTGTCCAGCTGCTGAGCTCTGCGGTCCCCCTGCCCGGTGGAACTGGTGGCGCTGAGGGCGGCTTTGCATTGTTCTTGGGTCATTTCTTTGGGTCGGCTTCGACCGCCGGTTATCTGCTGTGGCGCCTCATCACGTTTATTGCGCCTACCATTTTGGCTGCGCCCCTGCTGGGACTTAAGAGCGCCCACAACGAGAGCATCCATGCGCGTTGGGATCGCGTGATGCGCAAGCTCGGCCGCACGCCTCAGACGCCCTCTGCGCCCACTAAGCCGCACCCCACGAATACTGTTACCGTTGATCCCAAGAAGCACGCTCAGAAGGCTTCTGGGACCGCTAAGCCGGCTCATAAAGCCTATGTGCGCCAGACGGGCGACGGTATTCGCGTATCTCCGTCGGCGCTCAATAAGAGGAAGCACCCTAAGTCGCAGTAGGACAGTCGTGCGTTCTTCATGATGCGGGGCATATTTGTGCTGTATGGGGGATAATCCTCTTACGTAGATTATCTCTCATCTGTTGATGAATGCTCGCATATCGAAGGGACACGCCCATGGCAACCAGCAAACCGCGTCTTGACCGCCGCATCGTTCGCAGCCGTAATGCCATCCTTTCCGCTTTCGAGCGCCTGCTCATGGAAAAGCCGCTGGCTGACATTACGGTGAGTGCCATCGCGCGCGAGGCCAATGTCGACCGCAAAACCTTCTACGTGCACTTTGGCACGGTTGATGGACTGCTCGATGCCATTGCCGTCGATGTGGTTGAGATGATTGTCGACTCGGTCGAGAAAACGCTTGCTTCTATGGACGGTGACACCAACGAGCGCGCTCTTGGCGCGGCGGCGACCTTCTTTAAAACCGTTAATGAGGCACTGTGCAACAACTTAGTGCTCAATCGTCAGCTGATCGAGAATATTCCGCTCGATGATTTCATGGCTCGTCTTCGTGCGCCGCTCGAACATGAGATTGCCGAGCGCGATCTGCTGCCCCAAGGTCTCAAGGACGAGATGTTCGACTATTATCTGGCGTTTTTGCTGTCGGGTATTATCGGTATCTATCGCACGTGGGCACTGTCTGACGGCTCGGTTCCTATCGAGCGTGTCTCTGAGGTCGCCAACGGCCTAACTCTCAATGGTCTGTCGAGTCTGGAATCTCGCTTGGATTAGGCATAGTTGGGCTCGTCGGCGTGGAAATTCCTGTTCACGAGGTTCTCTGGCGCCTTGTAGACCTTGCTGGCGTAGGAGCTGTAGCCTGAGGATCCTTAA
>JAXKFZ010000139.1:0-23185 GCA_036550635.1 Collinsella sp.
CCCCTTTGCCGCATTCGGTTACTTTCGGCAGCCCTCTTTCCAAGCCTCGGCCGCAACCTTCCAGCGTAAGCGCAAGTCGCGCTCGCGGTCGATGAACATGATGGCAAACGCGACAAACAGCAGCAAGCTCGCCACGACGATGGCGTGCAGGCCCATGCGCTCAATGCACCAGTTGCCCAACACGGCGCCAAACACAAAGGTAAAGATCACGCCAAAATACAGTAGGCCGTTTTCCAAAAAGCCGCGCCTGTGGGTGATGATGTAATCGTCCACGTTTTGCAGCGCGTTGCGCAAGTTGCCGATGCACATGGTCGTAGCGATGCCGTGACCGTGGATCTTGCGGAAGCTCTCTACCTGCATACCGCAGGCAAACGAAGTGAGGCAGTTGGCGAGCAGATTGAAATTGCCGCCCGGGATAAAGCTCACGCCCAGCAAGATGACAGCTTCAAAGAACACCGTTACCTGGCGCCAGTGAATCACGCTGCCAAACCGCTCATGCACCAGGTCGGCAAGCATAATGCCCACGGCAAACGACACCACGGGGAAGAAGTAGCGTCCCGCAAGTGCCCAGTTGCCCTCCGAGATGCTCACGCCCACGAGCAGGATGTTGCCTGTCTGCGCGTTGGCGAAAACATGATCGCGCCCAATGTACGAATAGACGTCCATAAAGCCACCGGCGAGCGCCAAGATAATGCCCAGCTCGATGGACTCCGATATCTGTTTGGCACGCTGCATCGTCGTGCATCCTCCTTGTTGACGACTCTCTCGTGCGTTGGCGGAAACATAGCCGCCGTTCATACTGTAACCCATTGACAACATGGCGTGCGCGCGAGACGGCTCCTTCGACGCAGGGATACACAGTCTGGAAACAAACGGCGGGCGCGGCGACGCTCCCACTCACTAGCCCATGTACTCCCCCAGTCTTTTTAGCTCCGTCCCAAAAAGACTGGTTACAATTACGTGCAGCATACAGACACCGGGAGGGATCGTGGCAAAAAAGCCTCAGCACGCTCAGAACAACCAGCGCAGTCAGCAGGGCAAACAGGGCCAGCAGCAAAAGCGCGGCGGCAAGGCGCAGGCCACGGTCGCCCGCGCCAAGCATTCCCAAGCGACGCCCGCCCGCCCCTGGCGCCCGGGCCGCGATAAATTCCTCCCCGTCAGTCGAGCCGACATGGATGCACGCGGCTGGGACCAGTGCGACTTTGTCTACATCTGCGGCGACGCCTATGTGGACCATCCCAGCTTTGGCATGGCCATCATCAGCCGCGTACTCGACGCGCACGGCTACAAGGTGGGCATCATCTGCCAACCCGACTGGACCGACCCCGCCAGCATCACTGTGCTCGGCGAGCCGCGCCTGGGCTTTTTGGTCAGTGCCGGCAACATGGACTCCATGGTCAACCACTATTCGGTGACCAAACACCGCCGCCACACCGACGCCTATACCCCCGGTGGCGAGGAGGGGCGCCGTCCCAACCGAGCCGTCACGGTCTACGGCAACCTCATCCGCCAGACGTTTAAGGACGCTCCCATCATCATCGGCGGCATCGAGGCGAGCCTACGCCGTCTGGCCCACTATGACTACTGGCAGGACAAGCTCAAGCGCTCGGTACTGCTCGACTCGGGCGCCGACATCCTCATCTACGGCATGGGCGAGCACGCGATTGTCGAGATTGCCGACGCGCTCGACGCGGGGCTGCCCATCGATCAGATCACCTATATCAACGGCACCGTCTACCGCACGGGTTCGCTCGACGAGGTCTACGACTACGACCTGCTGCCCAGCTGGGACGACCTTACCGCCGACAAGCTCAACTACGCACGCAGCTTCAATGTGCAGCAGCAGAATATGGACCCCATCACCGGACACCGCCTGGTAGAGCCCTACCCCAACAGCGTCTATGTGGTGCAGAACCCGCCATCGGCGACGCTCACCACCGATGAGATGGACGAGGTGGCCGAGCTCCCCTACGCACGCGATTGGCATCCCGACTACGACACGGCAGGCGGCGTGCCGGCCTTTGCCGAGATCAAGTTTTCCATTAGCTCCAACCGTGGCTGTTTTGGTGAGTGCTCATTTTGCGCCCTCACCTTCCACCAGGGGCGCGTGCTGCAGATGCGCAGCCACGACTCGATCATGCGCGAGGCCGAACTGCTCACGCGCGATCCCGAGTTTAAGGGCTATATCAACGACGTGGGTGGACCGACGGCCAACTTTAGCCGTCCCGCCTGCGACAAGCAGCTCAAGCACGGCGTGTGCAAGAACAAGCGCTGCCTGTGGCCAAGTGTGTGCAAGAACATGGTGGTCGACGAGAGCGGCTACACACAGCTGCTGCGCGACCTGCGCCAGCTGCCGGGCGTCAAAAAGGTCTTCGTGCGCAGCGGCATCCGCTTTGACTACACCATGGCCGATGCCTCGGACGAGTTTTTGCGCGAGCTGCTTGAGCACCATGTCTCGGGCCAGCTGCGCGTAGCGCCCGAGCACGTGAGCGACGCGGTGTTGTCCGTGATGGGCAAGCCGAGCCGCGCCGTCTACAACGCGTTCTGCCGTAAATTTGAACGCCTGAACCGCGAATACGGACTCAAGCAGTATGTGGTGCCGTATCTGATCTCGAGCCACCCCGGCTCGACGATGAAGGAAGCCGTGGACCTTGCCGAAGCCGTGCGCGACATGGGCTACATGCCCGAGCAGGTGCAGGACTTCTACCCCACGCCGTCCACCATGTCGACATGCATGTACTACACCGGCGTGGACCCGCGCACCATGCAGCCGATCTACGTGGCGCGCGACCCACACGAAAAGGCCATGCAGCGTGCGCTCATCCAATACCGCAAGCCCGAGAACTACAAGCTTGTGCGCGAGGCGCTGGAAAAAGCTGGCCGCCGAGATCTAATCGGCTACACCAAGCATTGCCTGATCCGTCCCGTGCCGCCGCGCCCGGGCGAGACATCGGCCAGCGGCGGGCATGGCACCGGCAAGAAGGGCGGCAAGGCCCACGGTGGCGCCGCCGGCAAGGGGCCCAAGGGCAGCAAGGGCCACGGCGGCATGTCGCGTGCGCAAAACACCGCAGGCCGCAACCGCGCGGCCCAGGGGCGTCAGGGTGCCAACGGAGGCGGACGCCGCAACTAGGGCAGCGGTGCGCTCGCTGCGTCCACCCCACACGCGTGGCGCAGCGAGCGCATCGCCTCTACCAGCACAAAGCCGGCGATGGCAACCGTGACCACCACGTCGAGCGGGGTGTTCACAAACCAGAGCAACGTCATGAGATACGACCCAGCGTTAAAGGCAAAGTGCAGCAGGATCGTGTAGCGGAGCTTTCCGGTCGTCACGAGCACCCAACCAAAGATGAGGCCGGCGGCACCCGCGTAGCAACCCTGCACCCAATTCATGTGCATAAAACCGAAGATTGCCGCCTGCAGCACAATCGCCGCGGCGATACTCCACGTGCTTGGGGCCGCCCAGGGCACCATGGCGCCGTCCTGTGCGCTCACACGACGCCGGCGCTTCCAAAGTGGGCGGCACTGCGGATTAAACGCTCGGAGCGAAAACTCAAAAATAAAGCCGCGCACCAGCAGCTCTTCACAAAATGGGGCACCGAGCACCGTAGTCAGGACGGCGAGATAGCTGGTGTCGCCCATGCCTGTTTCCTCGACAAGCTCGCTGTAGTCGGCCGCCGCCTCGGGCAACAGCGACAGCACGGCGTCGGTCACGTAGCCAACGACCACCTGCAGGGCCAGACCGATCACGATAACGCAGGCGATGCGTTTCCACGCCCCACGCGCTCCCCCGCCGAGCGGGTGTTCGCTTTGCCGGCGTGCCATAAACGAACGCGGCCACAGATAACGCCACCACAGCAGCGCCATCAAAAACGATGCTGTCTGCGCGACGGCCTGAAGCAATTGAATGTCGAGGTCATCGATTGAAAAACCCATGAACACCGATGCGACGCCAAGGGCGGAGAACAAAACGACGCTCAGGGCAATATCGGCAGCGACGACGCCAAAACAGGCAAGCGCCCAAATCATCGCATTGAGCATGCCAGCCTCCTCCCGACGACTAGTCATTGGGGACGTTCTTCAACGACTAGCTGTTGGGGACAGTCTTTGCCAAAAGCCCCGTTGGGCGAGATGTCAAACGGAAAGGTGCCGCAGCGATTGAACGCGGCGATAAACATGCGGATGGCGTTGGACGGCGTGGTGCCCACGAGCTGAGTTGCCGCCGCGAAGGCTGCCTTCTCCTCGGGCAAGACCTTCGCGACTACGGGGGTCATGTGTTCTGCCATGGCACTTCCTTTTTGAAACGACGGTAGTGCGGATAGATGCGGGCCACGCGGCTGGGCGACGGGCTGTGAAGGCAACCCGATCGGCCCGCATCCGGAGTTTGTTTCTGCGGCGTTGGTATTACTTGGTAATCCTAAGTATTACCCCGCAGATAGAATACCACACCCGACTCCATGGGAACGGAGGAAAACGAATCATTTTGTTGCTGAGTTAGTATTTAGAGCGTGATGATGTCCGAGATATCGAGGGCCTGAGCGTCGGAGACGTCATGTGTGGCGAGCAAGAGCGTGCGGCCGTCGAGCAGGTCGAGCACGACCTTGGTCGTCGCATCGCGCGCGGCGGCATCCAGGCCGGTAAAGGGCTCGTCAAGAATCACCGCGCCGCCCGGGCACAGCAGGGCGCGGGCAATCTCGACGCGGCGGCGCTGCCCGCCCGAAAGCTCGGCCGCGCGAGCATGCACATCGACCCCCGGCACCAGCAGGCGCAACAGGGCCGCAGCACTCGAGGCGTCCACGCGTGCATCGGCGCATACCAGCACGTTATCCAGCGCCGAGGCGGACTCGATCAAGCGCGCATCCTGAAACACCATCGAGCACGGCGCGCACTCCCCCGCTGCCAACGAAAGCAGCGTCGACTTGCCCATGCCCGAAGCGCCCATCACGCAGGTGCGCCCACCAGCGGACAGACGGAGCACCAGCCCGTCCAGTGCCGGCGCCCAGGGCGCGCGATCGCCAACGGCAAGCGCAAGCTCCGCTGCAGCGCCATCGCTCGCAGTCCCCGCACGCCCGCGAGCGCCGCGCCCATGCGCCCGCACGGCCGTGCGCCACGCCACGGGTCCCGAAACCCGCAGCAGCCACACCAGCACGCGCTCACACGCCCACGAGGCGGCAACGACCAGCACGGTCCACGCCAGCAAATCAGCCGTCTCAATCAAAAGCTTTGCCTGATAGATGCGCTCACCCACGGTGCCCACCGCCATGCCGATCAACTCGGCTGCCACGCCGGCCTTCCAGCTCATGCCGATCACGGCCCGGGCACACGAAAGCACAAACGGCAGCACCTCGCGCCAGGTGTGGGCGCAAAACAGGCGCCAGCCGCGCACGCCATGCAAACGGAACATCTGCTCCAGCGGCTTATCCACTTGTGCCAAGCCCTCGGCCAGCGAGAAATATACGCCCGGCAGCGCCATCAAAAAGACCGCCGCGATACTCACACGTGCCGACCCCAGCCAGATAAGCAACAGGACCACCACGCAGGCGACCGGCGTCGCCTTAACAAACGAAAGTGCCGGAGCCACCAGGCGCGCAAACGCCCGCAACCGTGACGAAATCCCGGCAAGCACGCCACCACACACCGCGGCAAGCGCCAGCCCGCCCAGTATCCGCGCGCCCGAGCCCACCAAAATCGCCCAGGTACCGCCATCGCACACCAGGCGCAGCAGCGCCAAGGCAACAGCACCCGGCCCCGGCAAGATCAGTGGCTGCGCCACCAGCGCCGCCGCGAAGACCCACACGGCAAGCCAAAAGGCGGCGACGGCACCTGCTGCCGCCACCGCCTTCATACGCTCTGTCATTTGTCGAGCAAACGCACGCACGGGCTACTCCATGTAGTAGAAATCGTCAGCCGGAAGTTTACCACCCACGGCGCTCGCGTCCGCGTCGGCCAGCACCTGCAGATACCCACTAAGTGCCGCCTTCATATCCTTGCCCGTCTGGCACACAAGCATGCACCCGGGAATCGCCTTTTCGGCAATCGCGGCGTTATCCACGATGCCGGCATCGACCACGGCCTGCGCCCAGTCTGCCGGCGCCGCATTGACGGCCTTAACGCTCGCCGCATGGCAGCTCAAGAACTCCGCCACGGCCTCGGGATGCTCCTCGGCAAACGCGCGGCGCACCACGGTCACACCCGTCAGCAGGCGCGAGCCCGTGTCACCCGCCAGCTCATCCCACACATCGGTCAGGCTCACCGGTGCCGACAGCTTGCCCTCGCTCTTGGCGATGGCAGCGGTCTTGAACGGCTCCGGCAGCACGCCCACGGCAGACGGATCGGCAAGCAGGGCCGACAGCACCTCGGTGGGCTCGCTCTTAAACTCGAGCGTCACCTGGCCGGTCAGGCCCGCGCGCTCCAGCAGGAAGTTCATGACATACTCTGGCGTGGTGCCCTTGCCCGTCATATAGACGGTATGGCCCGCCAGATCGCCAAACGAGGCCACACTCGCGTCGCCCGTCACAACGTTCAGCACGCCCAGGGTGTTGATGTCGATGACCTGCACCGCACCCTCGGTCTTGTTGTAGAGCACGCTCGCCACGTTGGCGGGCACCAGGGCGATATCAATATCGCCCTGAATGACCTTGGGCACGATCTCGTCGGCCGCGGCGCTGATCGCAAAGTCGAACTCGTTATCCGTCTCGCCGCTCGCTGCTTGGTCCATAAACTGCACCAGACCGATCGACGTCGGGCCCTTGAGCGAGGCGACGTGTACCTCGACGGGCTCCGCGGCGGCCGCGGCGGCCTTCCCAGCAGCCGAGCCCGCGGCGGACCCGGCACCGGCAGTCCCGCCGCCACAGCCAGCCAGCGCAAGCGACAACGCGCCCGCGGCGAGCGCCGAGGCAAACCCCCGGCGCGACAGCTCAACATTAAACGCGCGCATCGTTAGCACACCCCCTCGTTGGGCATCGTCCATGCGTAATGGTCGGTATGCAGCAGCTCCTCGGCCAGCGGCGAGAGCGGCTCGCCCAAGAACTCGCGGTAGCACGCCTGGACATCGGGATTCTCGTGCGAGAAGCGAATGTCCGCAGCGGCATCCAGGCCCCAGAGCACCTGGCCACGCTCGGCTGCCAGCTCGCAGCCGTCGTGGATGGGCTGACCGCCGCCACCGACGCAGCCGCCCGGGCACGCCATGACCTCAACGAAATCATAGCTCACGCGGCCGTCGCGAATCGCGTCGAGCAGACGGGCGGCGTTGCCCAGCCCGTGCGCCACGGCGACGCGCACCTTGGTACCGTCGATATCGGCCACGGCCTCCTTCCAGCCCTCGAGTCCGCGCACGTCAGTGAAGAAGTCGGCATCCGGGTTCTTGCCCGTCACCAGGTAATATGCCGAGCGCACGGCGGCCTCCATCACGCCGCCCGTGGCACCAAAGATCACACCCGCGCCCGTGCCAAAGCCCAACGGCGTATCGAGCGGCTCCTCGACCAGCGTGTCCACGCTCACGTGGCTCGCGCGGATCATGCGCACCATCTCGCGCACCGTCAGCGCAACGTCCACGTCGGGCGCGCCGCCCTCGCCCATCATGCTCGGCAGCGCACACTCGGCCTTCTTGGCCGTGCACGGCATAACGGACACCACGAACAGACGCTCGGGCTCCGCGCCCAGCACCTTGGCGTAGTAGGTCTTGGCGATAGCGCCGAACATCTGCTGCGGCGACTTTGACGTGGACAGGCTGTCGACAAACTCGGGGTAACGCGTCTTCACAAAGCGCACCCAGCCCGGGCAGCAGCTCGTAAACATGGGCCAGCCGCGGCTGTCGCCCTCACCCTTAGCGGCGGCGCCCAGGCGCTCGAGCAGTTCGGAGCCCTCCTCCATAATGGTGAGGTCGGCCGAGAAATCGGTGTCGAACACGTACTCAAAGCCCACGCGGCGCAGCGCGCAAGCCAGGTGCTCAACGGTGGCCTCCTCGCGCGGAATGCCGAGTTCCTCGCCCCAGGCGCTGCGCACGGCAGGCGCGATCTGCACCAGCACGATCTTGTCGGGATTAGCGAGCGCGTCAAACACGGTCTCGGTATCGTCGCGCTCGCGCAGTGCGCCCGTCGGACAATGCGTAATGCACTGGCCGCACGCGACGCAATCGGTCTTGCCGATCGGCACGCGCCCGCGGGTGCCCACGGCGGTATGCGTGGCGCGGTTAGTCAGGTCCCAAATCCCTAGGCCCTGTACGCTCTCGCACACCTTGATGCAGCGCATGCATTTAATGCACTTGTCGTTTTCGCGGATGATGGGGAAATCGAAATCCCAGCCCTCGCCCGCCAAATGCCTTTGATACGGCAGATAGAAAATGCCCAGGTCGTTGGCAATGGTCTGCAGGTTGCAGTTACCGCTGCGCACACAGCTCGTGCAGCGTGAATCGTGCTGCGAAAGCAGCAGCTGCACGTTGGTGCGGCGCGCCTCGCGGGCCTTGGGGCTGTTGGTGTGGACCACCATGCCGTCGAGCACGTAGTTGTTGCAGGCTGCAACCAGCTGGTCGCAGCCCTCAACCTCGACCACGCACACGCGGCAGCCGCCGATCTCGTTCAGATCGCGCAGGTAGCACAGGGTGGGAATCTGGATGCCGACGGACTTGGCCGCGTCCAGGATCGTGGTGTGCTCGGGCACCACGACCTCGCAATTATCGATAGTGAGCTTGACCATATTGAGTGCTCCGCTTTCGGTGTTATCGCTGACAGTGGGGTTGTTGAGCTCTACCATTCCAGGTTCCTCCCTCCGCGGAACGCGCCAAAACCAAAGTGGTCGCAACGCAGGCAGCGGCTTGCCTCCTGGCGCGCCTCCTGCTCGGTGAGACCCTGCTCGACTA
The DNA here is from genome assembly GCA_036550635.1 of Collinsella sp. Lineage (GTDB taxonomy): Bacteria > Actinomycetota > Coriobacteriia > Coriobacteriales > Coriobacteriaceae > Collinsella. Next base: position 8,855 of record JAXKFZ010000139.1, read on the forward strand.
GATTCCAATCGTGAATGCGCTCGCCGGCCTCGCGCTCACCCAGCTCGCAGCGGCCGCACTCGTGCTTGCCCTTAAACTGAACGGTCGGCAGCTCCACGTCGAGCTTGATCTTGTGGTCGAAGCCCAGATAGCGGTCGATGTTTGCCGAAGCCACGCGGCCGGCGTTGATGGCACGGATGACGGTGGCGGGACCGGTCTGGCAGTCGCCGCCGCTAAAGAGTCCATCGAAGTTGGGCACGGCGCCGTCCGAATCGGTAACGACGCGACCCCACTTACAGGCGATGCCCATGTCCTCAAACGGCTTGGAATCGATGTCCTGACCGATGGCCACAAACACGCGCTCGCAGGGAATGACGCGCTCGGGCGTGGCTGCGGCACGCGGGGCCGGACGCCCACGGCGAGGCTCGCCGATAATCTGCGGCTGCACGCGCAGGCCACTCACGTGACCTTCCTCGCCCGTCTCGATAGCGAGCGGTGCGGTGAGCTCCAGGACCTCGCAGCCCTCGGCCTGGGCGCCGGCAATCTCGGCATCCTGGGCCGTCATGTCGCAGATGCGGCGGCGGTAGACGATGCTCACCTTTTCGGCACCGCAGCGCACAGCAGAGCGAGCCACGTCCATGGCCACGTTGCCGCCGCCGATGACGCACACGCGCTGGCCGCTCAGGTCGGGCAGCCCGTCGTCTCCGATGGCACGCAGCATCTTGACGGCCGACTCCACGCCGGGAGCCTCTTCGCCCGGAAGGCCGAGCTTCTTATCGCTGTGGGCGCCAATGGCCAGGTAGACGGCATCGAACTCGTCGCGCAGACGGGCAAGCTCCTCGCCGTTGACGGAGTGGTCGAGCTCCACGTCGATGCCGGCGCTCAAGATCCAGTCGATCTCGGCCTGCAGGCGCTCGCGCGGCAGACGATAGCTGGGGATGCCGTAGCGCAGCATGCCGCCCAGGTGGTGGCGCTGCTCCAAGATGGTCACCTTATGACCCATCACGGCCAGGTAGTAAGCGCAGGAAAGGCCGGCCGGGCCGCCGCCGATCACGGCGACGCGCTTACCGGTGTTGTCCACTACATGCGGTTTGTGGTCGTTGAGGTCGCTGTGCTCAACGGCAAAACGCTTGAGGGCGAGGATGTTCATGGGGTCGTCGACCATGCCACGGCGACAGTGCATCTCGCAGGGATGCTCGCACACCAGGCCGCAGACGAGCGGCAGCGGGTTATTCTTGCGGATGACCTTGACGGCATCGGCATAGCGGCCGGCCTCGACGAGCGAAATGTAACCGGGAATGTCGACGTGCGCCGGACAGCCCGAGACACACGGAACGCGGGCCTCGCGATCAAAGCCGCAGGAGTGCTCGCGAATGTGATGCTCAAAATCGTCGTGGAAGCCGCGAATGGCCGTGAGTGCCATAGCGCCAGCTTCGTAGCCGATGGCGCAGTCGCTCGAGAGGTAGATAGTGCGGGCCGTGCGCTCAATCAGGTTGAGCGTGGACTCATCGGCGCGCCCTTCGAGCACATCAGCGAGCAGGTCGCTCAGCGCGCTCAGGCCCACGCGACAGGGCGTGCACTTGCCGCAGCTCTGGGTGGAGCACAGATTGACGAGCGCTGCCGTAAACTCAACGGGGCACGGGGCGAGCGAACTCACCGCCAGACGACGTCCGAGCGCATCGTGCAGGTCGTCCATGACGGCCTGAGCGTGGCTGCGTTCCATTACGTGCAGTCGAGCCATAAGATCCCCTCTCACATGGCAGCCCGGAGGCGAGGCCGGGCGAAGTTGCTACACGCACAACACTGACCTAAAAAGTTGTTAGGTCTCCACGCAGTTCGGCAGGCGGTATGAAATGTCACCCCCGGCGGTGAAATAGAACATTACCGCAGATAAATGCCATATTTGATAAAACGCGTTACCAAATGACAATGCCCCGCCCACGCAATCACGTGGACGGGGCATTGCTCCAGGTATGCGGCCAGCAACCCTGTTGCTTTTACTTAAGCTCGGGCCAGTAACCCTTGTTGGCCTCGATCATGTCGTCGAGAACCTCCTTGGCGACCTTCATCGACGGCACGGTCTTGTTCAGCGTAAAGGCCTTGAGCGCCTTCTCGTACGAACCCTCGATCGTAGCCTCGACCACGAGCTTCTCCGAGTTCAGCTGCTGCATCATGAGGCCCTGCTGGAACAGAGGAATGTTATCGCGGCTGATGACCTCGGGGCCGTTCTTGCCAATGTAGGCAGGCAGCTCGACCATAGCGTCATAGGGCATGTTGGGGATAGCGCCCTTGTTCTCGCAAATGACCAGGAAGCGCTGCTTGGTGTCGTTCTTCAGAGCGATGGCCAGGTCGGCAATCCAGTCGCCGTGGCTGCCCGCATAGAACGTGCTCTCGTCGATCTCGCCCGTCTTCTCGTAGTGGTCGATGCCGTCGAAGAGGTTCTTCTCGCGCGTCTCCTCAACCTCATTTGCACGGGTGCGCTCGGGGTTGGAATGCTCGACGAACTCCTTCTGCTGCAGGTAGTAGTTCAGATACGTGTTGGGCAGGTACTCCGGGAAGCACTCCATGATCTCGTACTCGCCCTTCCAGACGTAGTACCAGCTGCCCTTGGTGTGGCGATTCTGCTCGGGGTGCTCGTCAGTGGCCTCCTCGGGCTTCTTTGCCATGAGCGAGCCCATGCCCTTGAGGTAGGAGTCGGGCAGCAGAATCTGGTGCTCCTTGATGTACTCGCGCAGCTGCGGGAGCACCTCCTCGCCCTTGTGGCGGATCGAGGTGAACCAACCAAAGTGGTTGAGGCCAAAGTAATCGTACTCGACATCCTTCTTGTCGATATCGAGCGCGGCGCAAACCACGTCGATGATCGCGATCGGCATGTCGCAGATGTTGATGATGCGAGCATTGGGACGCAGCACGCGGCAGCCCTCGGAGACAATGGCGGCAGGGTTGGAGTAGTTGAGAATCCAGTAGTCCTTCTTGGCGTACTTCTCAACGTCATCGATCAGCTCGACCATGGGGAAGATGGTGCGCATGCCGTAGGCAAGGCCGCCGCAACCGCAGGTCTCCTGACCAACGCAGCCGTGACGCAGCGGAATCTTCTCGTCCTGCTCGCGCATGGCGTAGCCGCCCACGCGCATCTGGGCAAACACGAAGCTCGCGTCGGAAAAAGCCGTCTCTTTGTCGGTGGTCACCGTGAGCTTGATGTCCAGGCCGAGGTCCTCGTGCAAAATCCAGTCCACGAGCACGCCGATCTTGCGCTGGCGCTCCTCGTTGATGTCGTACAGACGAATCTCGTCAACGTCGAGCTCGTCCTTGCGCAGAGCGATGGACTTGACGATGCCGGGGGTAAAGGTGGATCCGCCACCACACAGAGTAATGATCATTGTTTACTGCTCCTTCTCAATTGCGTTTTCGACCTTGTCGCGCATCTCGGCGACCTTCATGCCAAAGATGATCTGGATATTATTGCCGTTGCGGTTGATGCCGCTGTTGGGCACGTGGTTGATGAGGTCCTCATTGATGAGGTCCGGGTTCTTAACGTTCACGCGGAGACGCGTAAAGCAGTTCTCGAGCTCCTCGATGTTGTCCTTGCCACCAAGACCTGCAACCAGGTCGGCAATGCCCGCATCGACGCCCTCTGCGGGAGCCGCGGCAACAGCGCCCTGCTTCACCGCGACAGACGCGGCGGCCTCGCCCTCGGCAACGGACTCGGCGAGCTCGGACTCCTCCTCGCGACCAGGCGTGTGGAGGTTGAGCTTCTTGATGAGGAAGGTGAAGAGGAAGAAGTACAGAGCGGCGTTGACGACTCCAAGCACCAGCATAACCGGCCAGTTGGTCTTGTCGACACCGAGGACCAGGTTGGAAACCACGATGTTGATGATGCCGCCTGCAGTCGAAGCGGGCACGGAGAGGACCTTGAGCAGGACCAGGAAGATGCCGGAAAGAACCGAGTGAACGACAAAGAGCACGGGAGCGGCAAAGACAAAGAGGAAGTCCATGGGCTCGGTGACACAGGAGAGCACGGCGGTGATGATCAGCGGGATGATAACGGCCTTGGTCTTATCCTTGTTCCCCTTGTAAGCGGTGACGATAAAGGCGAGACCGATACCGATGTAGGGCCACAGATTGTTGAAGGTGTAGCTGTTGAAGTAGGTGCTATCGGAGAAGGGCTGGCCCGTCATTGCCATCTCGGCGACACGGATGGGGTAGGCACCGGCGATAACCTGATCGCCCAGCGTCAGGGTGCCACCCACATCGGAGAACTGGAACGGGGTGTAGATGAGGTGGTGCAGACCGGTGGGAACGAGCAGCTTGTTGAGCATGCCGTAGATAAAGAGGCCGATGTTGCCCGACTCCTTAATGATGCCGGCAACTGAGGAGATGGCACCCTGAACCGGAGGCCAAACGATGCAGAAGCCAGCGCCCATGATCCAGGAGATGATGATCATGATCAGGAACGGGAAGCGAACGCCCGAGAACATCGAAAGGGCAATGGGGAACTGCTTATTCGAGTACTTGTTGAACACGGCACCGGTGATGCAACCGAGAATAATGCCGCCGAACACGCCGGTATCGAGCACCTGAATGCCCATAACGGTGGCCTGGCCGGTTCCGGTAAGACCGAGCATGCCGCTCGCATCGGCAAGAGAGCCGGTGGCGTTGAGCACGATGTTGTTAGCCTGCAGGAACAGGAAGAACGACATCAGGGCAATCAGCGAAGCATGGCCCTTGTTCTTCTTTGCCATGGCGCCGGCGATGCCCACGCAGAACAGAATCGAGAGGTTGTTGATGATAAACATCAGTGACTGATAGACAACGGCGCCCACAAGCTGGAACGGACCGAAGCCCAGCACGGGGATCATGGCGCAGATGGTCTTGTTGGTCAGAATGATGCCCACGATGAGCAGGATGCCGGCAACCGAGAGATACATCATCGGCTGAACGATCGACTTCGCGAACACCTCCAACGGCGCTTTGAAATTGAACTTCTTTTTTGCGGTCATAGCGGTACTCCCCTTCCTTTTCCGCAAATTAAGACAGATGTGCCCTGGGCAAGACCGTAAGCCTTGCCTTATACCAATCGATGTGTGGGCACGTTATGCCTAGAGACCAGGTTCTCCAAGCAGGTTAACAATGTGATATGCGAGATAGCTCTTCTCGGCATTGGTAACGACAACGTTATAGGTAGACGACAAGTGAGCGGCTATAGCGTCCGCGCACGAGAATGCGCACGGATACGCCGTTTCATCGATTCGGAACAGTGCGTCTCCGTTGATTTGCCCGGCCGTAGGATCGAGCGCTCGCTGTGCGAAAAATTGCAGGTGACGAACGAAACGTTCGTAAGGCAGCGAGGTGTCGTCGAGGGTCGTGGCATAGCGCCCAGAAACAATCGCGAGCACGTCGCGAACAAGCTGGACCGAAACGATCAGACGATCAGAGCGTTGCGGCATGGTGGCGTTGACGATATGCAAGGTAATGAAACCCTGCTCTTCTTCGCTCATCTGGATGCCCATATACTCCTTGATAATCTGCAGCGCACGGCCCGCAAGTGCATACTCCTTGCGATAGAACTGCTGGATCTCGAGCAGCAACGGATTCTCACAGGGGACGTCCTTGCGCTCGCGCTCCAAAGCAAGGCTGATATGGTCTGCGAGAGCAATGAGAATCTTATCGTTGATGTCGGCATTGAGCTCTCGACGAAGCATCTGAACGATTTCCTCGGAAATCACGAGGTTGACGGTGGGGATGGACTCCAAAAGATGTGCCAAGCGGTCGATCGTACGCGAGTCCTGAGAAGTTCCCTCCTGCAACGCGTAGGTCTTTTCGATCGACGCCTCGTCGATGGCATCGCCGGCATGACGGCCAAAGCAGAGGCCTCGACCGATGACGATGAGCTCGGAGCCATCGTCCGAAGTGACCATTGCGACGTTGTTGTTAAAAACTCGCTTGATAACCACGGTACCCACCACAAGAATTTACTCGGAAAGCCAGACGACAGGCTCTTTAACAGCAACAGGGCCGGAAGCATGCTCACGAAGAGTCGAGTTCTCCGAACGCTCACACACGATAACGAAGACCGTGGGATCAAAGCCGGCAGCGCGAACCACGTCGAAATCGACCTCGACGAGGGGCTGGCCCGCGTCGACATGGTCACCCTGGGCAACAAGCGCATGGAAGCCCTTGCCCTCAAGCTTAACAGTGTCGATTCCGATGTGCAGCATCACCTGAGCAGAGCTGTCGTCGGACATGATGCCCAGCGCGTGCTCAGTCGGAAACAGCGCCGCGACGGTGCCGGAAACAGGAGCGCACACCGTTCCCTCTTGGGGAACCACGGCAACGCCATCACCCACCGCACGGCTGCTAAAAGCGGGGTCATTGGTTTTTTCTAGATTAACAAGCTCGCCGGAAACAGGGGCGAGGATTTCGAACTCGGAAGTCGCAGTCGCCTGCTTATCCGAGCCACCCATAAGGCGAGAAAAGAAACCCATGGTGACATGTCCCTTCATAAATATAGCCCAACCAAAATCAATCGAATGCGCCCATTGAGACGCACCCGTTCAAAGACTTTGGTTAGGCCCATGTCCGAGGGGACTCGGTAACCTTCCGCATTTCTTTTTACGGGGGTTATTGTAGGCAACAACAAAGCCAGAATAGTCATTATGACCGGTGAGCGGTATTTTTTCTTCGATAAACGGTATTTAAGCGGCACTTAGGGACGTTCCTTTTCTGCCGGCACTCGGGAACACTCCTCACTCTGGTGCATTGGGGACAGGTTACTTTGCACCAATCATGAGTTGCGGTGAAATAGGGACTGCAAAGCCGCTCAAAAGGCCAAAACAGTCCGTATTCCACCGCAACTTCAAGACGTTGATGCAGATTAACCTGGCCCCATTGCACCAATTTCGTATGCGCTAGATAAAGAGCTCGCATTCCTTCCGCACGACGCAAACCTTGCTCAGCATCTGGGAAACAGCGGATAGCTTGTTGGGATCAAGCTTGCGAGCGCCTCGCGGACATACGGCGATGCAGCGCATGCAGGAGATGCACGCCTCGCCAGCTGCTCGCTTGGGGTCGCCCTTGTCGATAGCACAAACGGGGCACGCCGCGGCGCATGCACCGCAGGAGACGCAATCCCCTGTTGCCTCGGGTGCCATGCGGCGACCTCCAGCTTGTTTATAAGGACGATTGCCGGGGATAGAGGGCTCGGACGCATCCTCAGCCAACAGCTTTTGCTGAATTTGCTGCGCAAACTCTGCGAGCTGCGCCGCATCCTGCGCATCCGGTCGCCCAGCAGCAAACTGACGAGCAACGGAATGTTCTGCAATGGCTGCAACTGCCGCGATCACCCGGAATCCCGCATACTTCGCAACGTCCTCCAGCTCTACGAGCGTGTCCTCAAACGCGCGGTTTCCGTATACACAAACCAAAACAGCCCGAGCCCCATTGCCGCGCACCATGCCCAACCGGTCAGCCACCACAGCCGGGATTCTACCGGCATACGCCGGCACAGAGATTACGGCCACGTCGTCCTCAGTCATCGAGACAGCGCTGAAATCTAGCCCGCTATCGGTCAGATCGACGGTAACAGTATTCTTGTCCAGCGCTCCAGCCACAAGGCAAGACACCTTCTCCGTTCCACCCGTCGGACTAAACACAATTTCGAATACGCTCATCTAGACACCCTCCCCCTACGCTCAGCAACGCGTCAAGCCGTTTTCACATCCAGCCAGAGTATACGGCACGTGGGGTCCCCGTTTTAATGCACCAAGCACCCCAATGCACCCACCCTACGCTGTCTGCCTCTTCATTTTGCATAAATTATGGTACAGATTGTATATATTTACGGAATACCGCTGTGTTCTCCTGAGGTACCCCATCCTGGCCCGTGCAAAAAACGGAGTATTCTGCAACGTGACCACGCTAGCACCGCCGCGGGTGGGCAAAACTGTAGGGCGCCGTATCATTCTAAGTCCCGACATGGCGAAAATACGCGCCCCTGCTCCGGAAAACGGCGAAATCTGACTCAGAACGCTCGCCAGGGATATCCGAAGGCCACCGTTGGCGACGTCGAATCATATGCAGACAACTCGAACTGCAGAATACTCCAAAAAATGCACGGCGCACCCCATGGGACCCATTGCCGCATGGCAGGAAACAGGTCCACGGCATCCTCTAGATGCATTCCCGAGGAAATCACATTTGAACTAGCGATCGGATACGGCAAACAAAAAAGGGCCCCGAGTGTAGTTGCTCGGGGCCCAAACTCGTCTCGCCTTACCGCGCGACGAGCATGTTACTTGCGCTTGCCGCCACCGTCACCGGGGCGACGGGAGCTGCCGCCGCGCTTGCCACCACGGCTGTTGCCATAGCTGCCACGGTTATCGCGACCGCCGGCACGACCGCCGCGGGAGCCGGCCTGGTTGCCGCCACGCCCGCCACGATAGCCGCCACGACGCTCCTCGCGGGTGTCGTCGTAGTTGCGCCAGTCATCGCGACGATCGCGGCTGGCACGCGGATCACGACGATCGCGCGACTCACCAGAGCGGCCAGCGCCGCCGCGGCCGCCATTGCCGCGAACACCCTCGCGACGCTCGCCGCCACGGACGCCGCGCTCTTCAAAGCGCTTGCCGCCACGGGACTCACCGCCGCGGGCACCTCGCTCACCGCGACCCTCGCCGCCACGGCGCTCATCGCGCCCGCCGCGCTCGCCATCGCGACCGGAGCGACGACGGTCACCCGAGCCGCGCTTGCCGCCGCGCGAACCACGGCCCTCGTCCTCGCGCTCGACACGGCGACGACCGCCGCGGTCCTCGTCCTCGCGGCGACGACGATGTGCCTCGCCCTGGAACTGCTTGGCACGACGCTCGGCACGGTTGCCGCGCGGGCCCTGCTCAACAGCACCAGCGCGCTCCTCGGCAGCCACCTCGCGAGCAACGCTCTCAACAGCCTCGTCCACGCGAGCCTGAACGCCCTCGCGCACGCGGGTCTTGCCGCCGCGCTTGGGACGGCTCGGACGCTCACCGTCGCCGCGACGCTCGTCTCGACCGCGGTTGGAACGACCGGCCACATCACCGTAATCGTCGCCGTTGCGTTTGCCGTCGCGACGCGCCTGCTCAAGCTTCTTCTTGCTCTTGGACTTGCCGCGCTTGGTCTTCTTCTTCACCTTAAAGGCCGCAGGATCGCGCTCGGGGTCAACCGCGGGCGGATTGGGGCCCACATGCAGGTCGCCGGCCTCGTAGATGTCGGCGGTCTTGTCCATGAGCTTCTCGATCTCGTAGAACTCATCGACATCCTGCTCGGTCACAAACGTGATGGCCCAGCCCAGCTCGCCGGCGCGGCCCGTACGGCCAATACGGTGGATGTAGTCGGTCGGCTCGGCCGGCACGTCAAAGTTCACGACGTAGCGCACGTCGCTGATGTCGATGCCGCGGGCGAGCACGTCGGTTGCCACCAACACGTCGACGGTACCGTCGCGGAAGGCCGAAAGGGCACGCTCGCGCTGAGCCTGGCTGCGGTTGCCGTGAATCGCGGCGGCCTTGATGCCCTTGCGCTCCAGACGACGGCAGCAGCTGTCGGCGCGGTGCTTGGTGCGCATAAAGACGATGGTGCGCTCCGGGCCCTCCTTCTTGAGGAACTCGGGCAGCAGATTGTTCTTGGCCTCGATGGACACCGGGAATACAAACTGGTCGACGGTGTCGGCGGTCGACGTGGCGGGCGCGATCTCCACGCGTGCCGGGTCGCTCACCAGGTCGGTGATCTCGCCCACGGCCTCCTCGTCGAGCGTGGCCGAGAACAGCAGCGTCTGACGCTCGGCCGGCGTCTCGCGCACAATGCGGCGGACGGCGGGCAAAAAGCCCATGTCGAGCATGCGGTCGGCCTCGTCCAGCACCAGCACCTTGACCTCGTCCAGGTGGCAGGCGCCCTGCTCGATCAGGTCAACCAGACGGCCCGGCGTAGCGACCAGGATGTCACAGCCGTACTTGAGCGCCGCGGTCTGCGGCTTGTAGCTCACGCCGCCCACGACGGTCACGGCGACATGGCCAGTGACGTCGGCAATCTTGCTCGCGACCTCGTCGATCTGCTGGGCAAGCTCGCGCGTGGGGGTGATGACGAGCATCAAGGGACCGCGACCGTTGCCCTCGGGCTTCTTGGCGCCGCGACGGCGGTTGCGACCGCCACGCTCGCGCACGGGCTTGGGCGGAGCGATGTGCTCCAGGTTGTTCATGGTCGGCAGCAAGAAGGCGGCCGTCTTGCCGGTGCCGGTCTGAGCAGCGGCAAGCAGGTCGCGGCCCTCGAGCACCACGGGGATCGAGCCAGCCTGGACAGGCGTGGGCGCCGTGTAGCCTAGGTTCTCGATAGCACGAAGCATCTCGTCCGAAAGGCCCAGCTCGTCAAAGGCGGGCAGGCTCTCGGTAGCGGACTCGACGGTCTGGGCAGCATTGGCCTCATCGGCGGCATCGAAGGCAGCCTGGGTCATGGCCTCGCGGGCCTCGTCCAGAATCTCGGCGTCCGTGACGTCGGATACAGAATTACGCATATGTTGTTGTTCCTTATCTGCACGCGCAATGGGCACGGCATGCGGCCGCGCGGGCGTGCTTGGTAGTGCGCTAATACATACAAAAACAGGTGCGCACAGAGAGGACGTTGCTCAGCACGCTGGCGATCGCTTTGGCAGCCCTATCACGCGCCGTCCAGACGCAGCAGCTCTAAGCGATGGAGCAGATTCGCCGCCGGTTAGTATACCCGCACTCCGTATGCCCCCACGTAAACCACAGATGACGAGGCGGACGGGGCGGGCCTGGCCGATTGTCTCAATCTGTAACAGATGCAGGGCAAAACCGGGTCCAAATGTTACAGAACAAGACAGAGGGGGATTTCCGTCCAGTCCAACCAAAATCTCTCAGTCTTCCTGCAATTTCGAACATATGACCTATAATGTTGCTTTTGTTACGCTATATATTGCGCAGCCATTTAATACGTCGCCCACCGGGGGCCATTAATTCCTATCGCCATATTGGCTAGGAAGCAATCAAAGGAGGTATCCGTGGCAGCAGAAACGCCGTGCTCGGTCCTCTATAACGATATTCGCTCGTTCGGCGGTCTTAAACATCTCGAGATCGCCCGAATGCTCATCAATGGAAACTCTTATCTCGGCAGTACCCTGCTCGAGAAATGCTCTTCCAACCGCTCGTATCTCACCCGTTACATCGTCCATCGCAAGCCTGACCAGTGCGCGCCCGCCATCTACAGCGACTTTACCGTCACCACGCTCAACCTTTCCGCGGCAATCTGCAGCAAGCTCGGCGGCGGCGAGTCCGCCTATCAGGCAATCGCCGAGCACTATCGCGGTCCGGCCGCCAACGAAATGATGTCGGCTCTCGCCAGCTACAAGCTGGACAGCCGCCTATATGCAAATGCCCTCAATCGCATCGACAACTTTGACGGCAATGCCGTGCGCGAAAAAAGCACGCTCTTCTTGATGCTCTTTGTGGCAACGGGGGCGCTCGCCGATCCTGTTCAGGGCGTGGCCACCGTCGAGCGCTTTTGCGACAGCAAGACGGGTGGGCACTTTGGCACCACCGAAACTACCGTCGGACGTGGCTTTATGGGCAGTCTGGATCAGCCGCACGCCGTCGCTCCCAACCTCGGTCTGCTCAGGACACATGCCGACAACTGCGTCGACATGCAAATCCATCCCCTCACACGCGATCCGCGTGGCACGGTAATTGGATCCTTGCCCAAAACCTCGCCCAGCATCACCGATGTGGGCGCCGACGCATCGCGCGAACATCTTCGCATTTGGCTTGAGGGTGAGCACTGGTACGCCCAGGGCCTTGGATCGACCAACGGCACGGTGCTCGAATCGGGCGCGGGCGACGGCGACATTGTGATTGAGCCGCCACGCGACCAACGCGAGCCCGGCAAAATCTATCCCCCGGTGGAAATCGAAAACAGCGACCGACTCCATTTGGGTCTCTACACGACGTTCCTTGTCATTGTGGACTAACGCGGGCGGCGATCGAAAAACGGTCGCCGCCCGTCTTCTGTCTTCTACCTTCTGCGTCGTAAACGACAATACTCAGGGGCTTATGCTGATGGTGCGGCTATCATGGTAATTTACCGATAGCCGCACCGCCAACGTATACGCGCGGCAACCCATGCCAGACAAAGGAACGCCATGGATACTACCGATAGCGCCTATGGCGACAAACTTATCCGCCTCGACACGTTCGACACCGCCGTGGCGGTCGACCCCAGCGCCGAGGACGACGCCAAGCGCCGGTTTATGACGCTCATCCTGCAAACGGACCATCACAGCAACGGCAACATCGGCCATGTACTGCGTGCAACCAACACCAACGGCGAGGTCTTTGCCGTCAAGCTGCTGGCAGACAACGCCATCCTTTCCGGCGAGACGCCCGATCGCTCCGCCGAGCAATCGGCCGCGCACCTGGCCAACACCGCTGCGCTGTTCGAGGAGTACCGTCACCTGTGCACCGTCTCGCACCTGCGCGGATTTCCGCGTGTCTATGGCTACGGCTCTTGCGAGGACGACCCGCTCATCCTCATGGAGTGGGTCGAGGGCACCTCGCTCAAGCAGGCGCTGCCTCTGCTTCCGCACGATACCTCGGGCGGGCTAACCACCCAGATGGTCGCCGCCGTCGGAAACGCCGTGCTTCGCGCGCTCTTGATGACCCAAGGCCTCGTGAATCCGGTCGTCCATCGCGATCTGTCGCCCGCCAATATCATGTTCCGCACCACCAGTCGAACGCTCGAGCAGCAGATTGCCGACTGCTCCTTTGACCCCTGCCTCATCGACATGGGCTCCGCCACTATGGCCCTCAGCGATGACACGATCACCCGACGTGCCGACATCTGGCGCTTTGCCACGCCCGCATACGCCGCGCCCGAAATGCTCACGCAGGATATCGAAGGCATAGCGGCCCTTCGCCGTTCGCCGGCAATCGACGTCTATGCGCTTTCGAGCATTCTGTACCAGCTCTACAGCGGTCGCAAGCCGTTCGACGTCGAGTCGACGGGTGCCGCGGCAACCGGCTCGTTCTACCTCATAAAGACCAAGACCAAGCCGGCACCGCTCGAGCCGCGCTGCGAGGGCGATGAAGCGCTCGTCCAAATCATCATGAAGGGTCTCTCAGTCGAGCAGTGCGATCGTCCCACCGAGCAGCAGATGCTCGAGGTGCTCTCGGCATACCTCACCGATGCCGAATCCGAGGGCCGCGAAGGCGCGGGCAGTGACGCCGCAATCGACATCGACTCCGGTACACACCTTAAGGTCGACGTCGCCGGCGAGCGCGCGAGAGAGATCCTAGAGCAGGCCCGGCACGATGCCATGACCCGCCGCCGCTTTATTATCGGTGGCGTCGTTGCAGCCGTTGCGGGGCTCAGCGTCATTGGGGCGGCGACCCATGGCTTTGGCATCCCCGACTACCTTGACGGCATCCGCGGTTCACTTGATGACTACACCTGGGATCAGCTGCAGGAGATTTCGCTCAAGATTAAGGCCACCGAGACCCGTAGCGAGGCACGCGAGATTGCCAAGCGCTATCACCTGCTCGATGCCGATGGGCATATCCCCTATCCGTGTACCAAGCGTGTCACGCTCACCAACGGGCTGCAGGTTGGCGCGCAGCTTGTGGGCATCCGCCACGATGAGCTTCTGGACGGGACGGGCAAGGCCGGACTGACGTTTATGTTCGATGCGGGTATTGCCGAGCGCAACGCTGCGGCTGAACCGCCGAGCGCCGGCTGGGCAGATTGCGAGCTGCGGGAATGGCTCAACGGCGACGGCCTTAAGCTGCTGCCCAACGAGTTGCGCGCGCTTATCAAATCGGTCAAGAAGACCTCGAACAATGTGGGTGTCGCCAAAAGCACTTCGTGCCTGAGCGAGCTGCCCGCAACCCTTTGGCTGCCCGCCATGGTCGAGCTCTGCGGTGTTCAGCCGCCCGATTCGTTTGTCGAGGACTATCACTACCTAGCAGACATCTACAACGGCGAGGGCAAGGAGTACCAGCTCTTCCGCGAGCTCAAGGTGAGTGCGCATTCCACCAACTCGACCATGGTGCGCCAGTGGAAAGGTAAGGACACCTGCTGGTGGGAGCGCACGGTGAGCCCCGACACATCGGAGACTGAAGGCACGCTCTACATAAACCGCGTGGGCCACGACGGAGACGTCTTTATGTACGCCACCCCCGCGGACAATCCCAAAAAACGAACCTGTGTGGTTCCCGGGTTCTGCATTTAGGGAGCGAGTGTCTTGCCGTGACGGGACCCCACCCCGGCAATTGTCTCGATCTGTAACACTAGCTCGGCAGATACAGGTCTAGATGTTACAGA
>JAXKFZ010000140.1:0-2027 GCA_036550635.1 Collinsella sp.
GGCGTCGGCAAAGATGACCTCGCCGGCGTTCTTGGCCAGGGTGACCTCGCCGGAGTCCAGAGCGGCGCGACGCTCCATGCCGGTACCGACATAGGGAGCGGCGGGGTGAACCAGCGGCACGGCCTGACGCTGCATGTTAGCGCCCATCAGCGTACGCTTGGCGTCGTCGTGCTCAAGGAACGGAATCAGCGTGGCTGCGACGGAGAGCATCTGACGCGGCGAGACGTCCATGTAGTCGACGTCCTCGACGGGCACGTCGGCGGGAGCGCCGAAGGAGCCGTCGAAGTCGCGGGTACGGGCGATCACGGTGTGCGGACGGACGATCTTGCCCTCGGCATCGGTCGTGATGAACTCGTTGGTCTTGGGATCGAGCGGCGTGTTGGCCGGCGCGATGACGTGCTTCTCTTCCTCGTCAGCGGTCATCCAGTCGATCTGGTCGGTGGCAACGCCGTTCTCGACGCGGCGGAACGGAGCCTCGATGAAACCGTACTCGTTGACGCGGGCGTAGAGGGCGAGCGAGCCGATCAGGCCGATGTTGGGGCCTTCGGGGGTCTCGATCGGGCACATGCGGCTGTAGTGCGAATTGTGAACGTCGCGGACGGCCGTCGGCACGTTGGTGCGGCGGCTGGAGCCGGACTTGTGGCCGGCAAGACCACCAGGGCCGAGTGCGGACAGACGGCGCTTGTGGGTCAGACCGGTCAGGGGGTTCGCCTGGTCCATGAACTGCGAGAGCTGCGAGGAGCCGAAGAACTCCTTGATGGAGGCCACGATCGGGCGGATGTTGATGAGCGACTGCGGGGTGATCTCGTCGATGTCCTGGGAGCTCATGCGCTCACGGACGACGCGCTCCATACGGCTCATGCCGATACGGAACTGGTTGGCGACAAGCTCGCCGACGGTACGGATGCGGCGGTTGCCGAAGTGGTCGATGTCGTCGACCTTGAAGCCCTGCTCGCCGGCAGCGAGGGACAGGAGGTAGCGCAGCGTCGCGACGATATCCTCGTCGGTGAGCACCGTGACCTCTTCCTCGGTGGTGAGGTTGAGCTTCTTGTTGACCTTGTAACGACCGACGCGGGCCAGGTCGTAGCGCTGCGGGTTGAAGAGCAGACCCTCGAGCAGGCTGCGGGAAGCGTCCACGGTGGGAGGCTCGCCCGGGCGCAGACGACGGTAGATCTCGATGAGGGCGTCCTCGCGAGTGAGGGCGGTGTCGCGCTCCAGGGTGCGCTTGATCACATCGGAGTTGCCGAGCAGCTCGATGATGTCGTCGTTGGTGACGGCGATGCCAAGGGCGCGCAGGAACATCGTGGCGCTCTGCTTACGCTTACGGTCGATGGAGACCATGAGCTGGTCACGCTTGTCGACCTCAAACTCAAGCCAGGCACCGCGGGACGGGATGATCTGGGCCTTGTAGATCTGCTTGCCCGAATCCATCTCGGAGCTGTAGTACACACCCGGGGAACGGACGAGCTGCGAGACGACGATACGCTCGGTACCGTTGATGATGAAGGTGCCCTGATCGGTCATCATGGGGAAGTCGCCCATAAAGACGAGCTGCTCCTTGATCTCGCCGGTCTCCTTGTTGGTGAGACGGACGTCGGTCAGAAGCGGGGCCTGATAGGTCATGTCCTTCTCGCGGCACTCCTCGACGGTATGCGCGGGGTCGCCGAACTGATGCTCGCCGAAGGTAACCTCGAGAACATGGTTCTGACTCTGGATGGGGCTGGATTCCTTGAACGCCTCACGAAGGCCCTCGTCCTTAAAACGCTCAAAGGATTCCCTTTGAACAGAGATAAGGTTGGGGAGCTCCATGGCCTCCGGGATTTTCCCGAAGCTGACGCGCTTGCGCTCAGTGGCAGTGTATGCGTAGGTCACCAGGTTTTTCCTCCTTCACGGAAATGCTCGGTGGGTTGGCGAGGCATAGCTTCGCCAGTTATCGCAACCTAATAGTTTATCAGGTACCGACCGTTGGGCAAGAAAAGCCTTGACGCGATTGAGTTTTTGGAGTAGCAAAGTTTTTCGACAGAAAA
>JAXKFZ010000002.1:0-14107 GCA_036550635.1 Collinsella sp.
ACGCTTCTTCGAGCGCTTGTCCCAGCGTAGGGGAGTGGGCCGAGCTCTTCAAATTGGCAGACAAGACCATCTGCATGCCGATCTCTGAGGGCGTGTCGGGCAGCTACAACGCGGCAGCCACGGCTCGCGATATGGTTCTTGCCGAGGAGCCCGACCGACAGATTCATCTAGTCAATTCACGCGCAGCTGGCGGCAAAATGGACCTCATTTTCTTGCTGTTCGACCGCTATCTTGCAAGCAATCCGAATGTCTCATTCGAGGATGCTTGCGCATGCTTCGATAGCCTTGAACAGAACAGCAAAATCCTCTTCAGTTTGTGCAATTACGAAAACCTCGCCAAAGCCGGACGTATCCCTAAGGCAGCCGGCGTCATTGCCAACAAGCTCAATATCCGCATTTTGGGCACGGCGAGTGAGGCCGGTAAAATCGAACTCGTCGGGCACACGCGTGGCGAAAAGAAGATGCTCAACAAGATCATCGACACTATGGAAGCCGAGGGCTTTAAGGGCGGTGAGGTCATCATCGATCACGTTGAGAACGAAGCTGGAGCCCAGGCGCTTACTGATCGCATAGTCGAACATTGGCCCGGCTCCAAGACCATCATCATGCCCTGCAACGGCCTGGATTCCTATTACGCCGAAATGCACGGCCTCATCATCGGCTACGGCATGGGCGTAGCTTCAGGCAAATAAAGTCCAACCAAGCAAAATACGGGCGGGACAAAGCGACAGATGGCTCTTTGTCCCGCCCGTTTTATACGTCGGCTAGCTATTAAACCCGTTGAACTTGAGATAGCTCATCAAGTAAGCCTTCGAAACGAAGGAGGAAACCGCACTGCGCACAAGCAGCGACTCACGCGTAACCTGATGCGCCGTATCGGGAACCGGCGTCTGCTCGACAGAAAACGCCGAACGAATCGATGCCTCGAGCTGATCGACCACATAGTCGAAGGCCGTCGGGGCATCGTAGCTCAAACGCTGAATGTTAAAGAGCGCCTGCACCGCAGCAATAGGTAGCACCTGCTTAAAGATGCAGATAGCGATCAGGCGGGCAATCTGCTCGCGACCATACTGCTTTTTGACCGGAGCAGGCACCAGGCCGACCTTCACGTAGTTATTGATCATCGATGGCGTAATGACAGGCTGCTCAACGCAAATAGACAGCGGCTCCATCCACAGCGCAACATACTCAATGACCTGGTCGCGGTAGAGCGTCACATTGGGCAACTGGTCATAGCGCGGCAGACTCAACGTATTGAGTTTACGCACGATATCGGACTGAATAAATGCATCGGGCAGCACAGTGGGCTGAATATCCTCAGGTTTAATGCTGACCGACGAATCGGACATCGGGATAACGCGTTTGGCGTGGTTCATAAGGCTCCTCCGTTCATTAGCTATATTGTATTCTAGGTTATCTAGTTTTGCATACCACATAGCCGGCAAGAAAAATGGCGGGACTGTGCACTGATGCATCGTCCCGCCATTTAGTTAATAGATAACAACTTTACATAAGATATATTATCGTACTTATCTACGGAGAAATGCGTATGCGCTGGTTGCCGCTATGGCTCCGTCAGAAACCGCGGTCACAACCTGGCGCAAACGCTTGGAACGGATATCGCCAGCGGCAAATAGACCTGGCGTGCGGGTCGCCATGGATTCATCAGTCAGAATGCCGCCATCAGGCGCCAGATCGACTAGATGCTCGACAAGTTCGGTATGGGGTTGCGTCCCGGTATAGACAAAGATGCCGAAAGAGCCGGGCTCAAATGACTTGGTATGAATTTCCCCGGATGAATTGTCCTTAAAGGCGATCGTCGTTGGCATGGCTTCGCCCGAGAGCTGCACAATACTAGTTTGGTACCTAACTGTAATATTGTCCTTTTCGAGTACTTTCTGAACAACACCATCAGGCGCACGGAACTGGTCGCGGCGCAGCACGATGGTCACACTGCTGGCAATGTCTGACAGGAACAGTGCCTCTTCGCATGCCGAATTGCCACCACCGATTACAAAGACCTGTTTGCCGCGGAAGAACATGCCGTCACATGTTGCGCAATATGAAACGCCACGACCGCGATAGGTATCCTCGCCAGCGAAACCTGCCGGACGCGGCGTGGCACCCATGCAAGCGATAACGCTCGAGGCCAGCGTATCGCCCATATCGTGATGCACCGTAAACAACGCTGCATCGGCATCGTAATCGATACCCGTAACCATGCTCCATGTAACCTGTGCTCCCAGGCCCTCTGCATGCTGCTGAAAACGCTCGCCGAGTTCGGCGCCACTCAAGAGCGGAATGCCCGGATAGTTCTCGACTTCATTGGTCGTGGCGATCTGTCCGCCCGACATGCCCTGTTCAATCACGGTCGTCGTTAGGTTGGAGCGCGCCGCATAAATGGCCGCAGCATAGCCCGCAGGGCCGCCACCGATAATCGCAACATCGATCGGCTGATCGGTAGTCATGAAGAGACCTCCTGTCGAAAGATTGGCGTTCTTTGCGCTCATACCCAAATTTACGTGAACATGACACTCATGCACTACAATGATAAACCGCGTATCAAAGCTGAAGGGGAGTTATCGATGGATCAAACGCAGACGAGCAACGACGCTCCCCTGCCAACGCAAAGCACTCCCCAACCGGAGCAAATGACCGTTTCACCTGCACAAAAACCCCTAGTAACCATTGTGCACGCATCGGTTGGATCGGGCCACAGAGCCGCCGCCAACGCGATTGCACAAGCATTTGATCTTATCCGCGGCACCAAGGGAATCCCTGAGGATGTTGAGATCGAAGTCTTGGATATTCTCGATTTTGGACGCATTAGGTTCGATGGTAATAAAACAGCGGCTTCGTTTACCGGCGCCACGCGCCCCATATATGACCTAACCTGGCGATATACGTTTACGGGACATCTGCTCTGGGGTGGCGGCACGGCATGGTCGCGAATTATGTTCCCCGCCTTCAACGATTATGTCCGCACCCGCAGGCCCATGGCCGTGGTTGCAACACACATTACGGCAGCCAATGTTGCTGTGGGCGCCCGCGTCATCACGGGTATCGATTACCCGGTCATCTGCGTACCAACAGACTATGAAGTCGAAGGCTTTTGGCCCCACAAGGACACCGACCTGTTCTGCGTAGCCAACGAATTTATGGCCGAGACACTTCGCCCCCGTAAGGTTCCCGAGACCAAAATCCGCATTACAGGCATCCCCATTCGCGCCGGGTTTGATACGGACTACAATCGCGAGGAAGAACTCGAGAAGTTCAATCTCCCCGCTGACAAGACCGTTGTATTGGTGATGGCCGGTGCCAGCTTGCCTCAACCGTACGTTCGCTTTCGCGCGGAGATGGACCGCACACTCCCCTTCCTGCGCAGCTTCGAGGACATGCACTTTGTCTTTTTGCCGGGCAAGGATGAGGAATACGCCACCCGCCTCAAGACGCTCTTTGACGCCATGAAGCTCGAAAACGTCACAGTTCTGGACTACGTGGACGACATGGCGGCCCTCATGCACGGCTGCGACCTGGCAATCCTCAAATCGGGCGGACTCACCGTCACCGAGTGCCTGTGCGCGCATCTGCCGATGATCCTGCTGGGCAAATCATACGGCCAGGAAAAGGCCAACACCACGATGCTCACCGGCATGGGCGCCAGCATGCATGTCACCACCGCACGAGAACTCATCGTAACCCTACGTCACTTGCACGACCATCCCGAATCACTCAAAGCCCTACTCATCAACGGCGAAGTGCTACGCCGCCCCCACGCAGCCGAAGACATAGCCATCGCAAGCATGGAGCTCGTAGGCAAGCCCCAAAAGCGCAAACGAGCCTTCTGCCGCTTCTACTGGGGCGGAAAACCTGCTCATATCAGGTAGACGAAAGTCCGCTGCTCAGCGGGAGCCGCCCATATATCATTCCATGCTCAAACATTCTCGCTGCGCTGCGAAACTGCGCGTGGAACGATATATGGGCGGCTCCCGCTGAGCAGCTACGTTTACTTACTAGCAGCTACTTCGGTATCCCCTCCATTAGAACCTGCAAAGGTAAAACAGGAAAATATAAATAGAGTTAGCCGATGCGACAAAGGAGGCATCCCTTTATCGCATCGGCTAACTAGAAAGATTGTTTTATGTCAAGCATGTAGCCCTTTCGCCTGAGCCCCATACATATCGTCCCGCGCGCAGTTTCGCAGCGAAGCGAGAATGTTTGAGCACGGGATGATATGTATGGGGCTCAGGCGAAAGCGGGATCCGTGCGCCCCTGCGAAGCGAGAATGTTTGAGCATGGAATGATATAGGTAAGCCCCGGGCGGGAGGGATACGAGCGCCCTAGGCGACGCCGCTGGAGCCGAAGCCTCCGTTGCCTCGGTCGGTTACGTCTAGTTCTTCTACTTCTATGAGGTTGACCGTGGGGGCTTCTTGGATGACGAGTTGGGCTATGCGGTCGCCTTTGTTGATTTGGATGTTGTTGGAGGGATCCAGGTTGATGAGGATAACCTTGAGTTCTCCTCGGTAGTGGGCGTCGATGAGGCCCGGCGTGTTAACTATAGACAGGCCCTGTTTGATGGCGAGACCGCTGCGGGGCTGGACAAAGCCGGCGTAGCCGTCGGGCAGGGCGATGGCCAACCCAGTAGAGACCAGACGGCGTTCGAGGGGCTTCAGGACGCAGTCCTCGTTGGAGCGCAGATCCAAGCCGGCATCGGTGGGATGGGCGTATTTGGGAAGCTCGACGGTGGGGTCGAGACGCTTTATGTTGACGGTAATATTGGACATGGAATCACCTTAGCTTGTCGAGCTCTTGCAGAAACTCATCGACGTCTTTGAAATCGCGGTAGACCGAGGCAAAGCGGATGTAGGCCACCTTGTCGATCTTGGCCAAGCGCTTGAGCACCATGTCACCCAACTCATGGGACGTGACGGCCGTCAGCGTGCGAGAGCGCAGCTCGACCTCGATGTCGTCGATAATCTCATTGAGCTTCTTAGTATCGATATCACGCTTGATGGTGGCGCGCATCAAGCCGACGAGCAGCTTATTGCGATCGAACCGCTGCTTGGTTCCGTCTGACTTAATGACCTCGATTGGGTCTTCGCATCGCTCAAACGTTGTAAAGCGATAGTTACACGAACAACATTCGCGACGGCGCTTAATGGTGTTATTTGACTCCTGCATACGGGAATCAACGACGCGGGTATGTGCCTTGCCACATTTGGGACAGCGCATGGTACCTCCTCTTAAACGATAACAAGGGTACCATGCGCAGCGCGATAATGATTACGAACGAGCAGGAACCTTAAGATGCGCACCGGCGGCGAGCGAACCATGCTCCAGATGATTGACGTTACGGATCATGTCGGAAGTCTCTTGCGTGGAAAGGCCATCGATTGGATATTCCTCGGCAAGCGACCAAAGAGAATCACCAGGCTGAACGCGAATAGTCTCGTAGGTAACGTTGGAAACGGACTCGGCATACGCGGCGTGACGAGCGCTAAAGACCGACGTAGCGAGGACAAAGAAGAGCGTAAGCGCAACGGCAACGGCGACAATCGTCGGAACCTTCAGGGCAACGCGGGCCGGCGCAACTACAGCCTGCTGATTACGAGCAGGCTTTACGGTCAAAGGCTGAAAGCCGGAGCGGCCACCCTGAACAACCGTAAAAGTGGGTTCTGCAGGCGTCTCGAGTTTAAGGGCAAGGTTTCCCTGGACCATATTCGTTGCGTTCATCATGTTCTCCTCTCGCGTGTTTTGCTGAGAACAGTTTTATCAAGCCGCGCGGACAAAAATGTCTAGCGCGAGAACGAATGTTCGGTTATTATTATCTTCGAACAGTTGTTCCTGTCAAGCAAAATTCGAACATTTGTTTGACATGGGTAGAGAGGATGCCCTGATGGCTCGCAAAATTACCAAGCGTCAGCAGCAAATTTACGACTTCATCAAGGAATATCAGCAGGAGAAGGGTTATCCGCCCAGTGTGCGCGAGATGGCATCTGCCGTGGGCCTTTCCTCCCCCAGCACCGTGCACGCCCACTTATCTGCCTTGGAGGCGCGCGGGCTGCTCAAGCGCGATGCCACCAAACCGCGCGCCCTGGAACTCTTTAACGAGGACGGCTCCTCTGTCTCAATTTCTAAAACTGACGAGCCCACCGCACCTCGCGGAACGGTCTCGCTACCGCTCGTTGGTCGCGTCGCGGCTGGGATTCCCATTCTGGCCGAGCAGAATATCGAAGACACTTTTACTATCCCGACCGAAATCGCCACCGATCAGGGTTCATTTATCCTTGAGGTGCATGGGAGCTCAATGATCAATGTCGGCATCTTCAATGGCGATTACATCATCGTCCGTGAACAAAAGAGTGCCATGAACGGCGAAATTGTCGTGGCCATGATTGATGGTTCAGCGACCGTCAAAACGTTCTACAAGGAGCAGGGACGCGTACGCCTGCAGCCCGAGAATGACACCATGGAGCCTATCTATGCAACAAATCCCGTTATCTTGGGCAAAGTCGTCGGCTTGATGCGCCGGTTCTCGTAATGCAAAAACGCATCACCATCTTTGATACCGTCCGCGGGTTTACGATGATTTCAATGGCTGGTTTTCACGCTTGCTACGATCTCGCCTACCTGTACGGTTGGGATATGCCCTGGTTTACCCAGACTGTATTTCAAGACATCTGGCGCGCCAGCATCAGCTGGGTATTCTTATTTATCGCGGGTTGGATGTGCACCCTTTCGCGCAACAATATCAAACGTGCCGCCAAATACGCCTTAGCAGCACTCGTCGTCTGGTTGGCAACAACACTTGTCTCAGTCGACGATTCGGTTAATTTTGGCATCATCTACTGTATGGCCGCATGTACCGGCATCGTAGCGTTGACCAATCCCGTCCTTAAGAAGATTTCGGCGAGATGGGGCATGTCCCTATGCCTTGTGTTGTTCGCCCTCACCTGGAGCATCCCCAAAACGACCTACCCTGTCCCCTACCTGGCGTGGCTAGGATTTCCGAACCCTGGGTTTATCTCAGGTGATTACTACCCCATCATCCCGTTTATCTTTATGTATTTTGCAGGATACTTCGCCGCACATATAGCGCAGGGAATCGGTAAGACCGCCCCAAGTTGGGCCTACGCCAACCCCCTGCCGGCGCTCGCCAGCCTTGGACGTCATGCACTCCCCTTTTATCTGCTGCATCAGCCCATCATACTGGGCATTTTGGAGCTCGCCTACTCGGTGCGATAACGCTCGAGCCGCGGTGCAATACGAGCCGGCAGTTTCGCCACAATACGAACGCCATCCTCAAGATATTCCTCGTGCAAAAGGGTCCCCTGCTCATGCACGAGCGTGATGAGCGCACCTTCACGATACGGAATGTCGGCTGAAAGCAGTACATCGGTGGCAGCTGCCTCGCGAGCAATGCGATCGACGAGATCGTCGAGTCCCTCGCCCGTCTGGGCTGAGAACAGAACGGCCTCGGGATAGCGACGACGGAAACTCAATCGATCAACGCTATCGAGAAGATCGGTTTTATTGAACACCGTAAGCGTCAAACGCTCGCCGGCACCGATCTCATCAAGCACGCGGTCGACAGCCTCCAGCTGCCGCTCATAGTCCTCGTCAGACGCATCTACGACTTTGAGAATTAGATCGGCACCCAACACCTCGGACAGTGTCGATTTAAAGGCATCGACCAGACCATGCGGCAGCTTTTGAATAAAGCCGACGGTATCGGTGATCGTCATGCCGCGACCGCCGGGCAGGCGATACGAACGCGTCGTCGGGTCGAGCGTAGCAAACAACTTGTCCTGCGAAAGTACCGTAGAGCCGGTCAGACGATTGAGCAACGTCGATTTACCGGCATTGGTATAACCGGCTAACGCGACGCGAAACACCGGTGACTCAATGCGGCTCTTGGATTGAACATCGCGACGCTGTTCAACCTGCTTGAGCTCACGACGAAGCGCAGCGATCTTATTACGAATGAGGCGACGGTCGACCTCGAGCTGACTTTCGCCCTGACCAAAGCGTGAGCCGATGCCGCCGCGCGTCTGTTCCTTGGCGAGGTGGCTCCACATGCCACGCAGACGAGGCAACAGATATTGAAGCTGTGCCAGCTGTACCTGTAGGCGTCCCTCACGCGTCTGAGCATGAAGGCCAAAGATATCCAAGATCAGTGCCGTACGATCGATAATCTTTACCGGCTCGCCCACGGCTTTCTCCAAATAGGATTGCTGCGAGGGCGTCAGGTCGTCGTCAAAAATAACGACATCGGCATCCATACGATGCACCAGGCCGCACAGCTCTTCAACCTTACCGGAACCGATAAACGATTTTGGATACGGCTTAACCAGACGCTGTGACAAACGCGCCACACACTGGGCGCCAGCCGTATGGGCTAGGCGCTCAAGCTCGTCAAGCGAACGATCAAGCGGCCACGCATTGTCGCGCCACTCAACACCAACTAATATGGCACGCTCGGGCTCGGGTGCCGTGGGAACAAGGGGAAAACGGGCCATTAGGCAGCCTCAATACGATGCAGGATGTCCTCAACGACCTCATCGATCGTAAACTCGTCCATATCGAACCACACGACGCGGTCATCGCGTTTAAACCACGAAAGCTGACGTTTGGCATAGCGACGCGAACGCATCTTAATGAGTTCGCGAGCCTCATCCATAGAAATCACGCCATTGAAAGCATCAATGATCTCTTTATAACCAATTGCCTGCATCGACGTCAGGGCATCTCCCAGCCCCTGGTCCATAAGACCGCGGACCTCATCGACAAGACCCTGCTCAAACATCAGATCGACACGCAGGTTAATGCGCTCGTAGAGAACCTCGCGATTACGCGTCAGACCAAACCATAGAGCATGATAATGCTCGCGCGGAACACTAAACTGCGACTTTTGCTGCGCGTAGGACACACCATCATCGTGCATTTCGAGCGCCCGAATCACGCGACGAACATTATGGGGGTGGATGACCGCAGCGGACTCGGGGTCACGCTCGGCAAGCAGCGCGTGCAGCGCTTCCTCGCCTATGCGCTCGGCAAGTTCCTGATACCCCGCGCGACGATCGTCCTCAAGCTCGCCCGAGGGAAAATCCATCTCATCCAGGGCGGCCTTGAGATATAGCCCCGTACCTCCGCAAAAAACCGGCAGACAACCCGAACCAATGAGACATTCAACATGCGCGCGAGCGTCAGCCTGATAAAGCGCAGCAGAATATGCCACACCCGGCTCTACAATGTCGACGAGACGCAGCGGCGCCGTACACTCATCGGGCGTCATCTTTGCGGTACCGATGTCCATGCCGCGATAGATTTGCATCGCATCGCACGACAGCACTTCGGACGAAAGACGAGCGGCCAAACGGTCGGCAACATCACTCTTACCAACCGCCGTCGGACCGACGATCGCAACGGCGGAAAGACCTGCCCCGGAAGAAACCATTAGCGCGGCTCGCCCACAACGGAGCCGGACAAATACCAGGTCTTGGCAACGTCAACGTCAACATCAACGATCTTGCCAACAAGCTGATCGATGCTGTAACCCTCGGGGATAGGCGCATGCACGGTCTGATTCTTGGGACTCTTGCCCAGCAGGACCGCGTCGTTCTTTTTACTCGTTCCCTCAATGAGCGCCGGAACCACAGTATGAAGTTCACCCTGGTTATACTCATGTGCCGTGGTCTCGATAACCTTAACCAGGCGGTTGAAACGCCCGAGAATAACCTCATGCGGCGTAGGATCGTCAATCTCTGCGGCCGGGGTACCGGCGCGCTTGGAATAGATGAAGGTATAGGCCTGGGCATAGCGGACCGTCTCGGCAAGTGAAAGCGTCTGCTCAAAGTCTTCTTCAGTCTCGCCCGGGAAGCCAACGATAATGTCAGTCGAGAGCGCGATATCGGGCATGCGGTTGCGAATGCGATCGACCAGGCCCAGATAGTCCTCGCGTGTATAACGGCGATTCATCTCTTTGAGGATCCGCGTCGAACCTGACTGGACGGCCAGGTGCAGCTGCGGCATAACAGCAGGCGTCTCGGCCATGGCGTCGATGGTCTCGGGCAGCAGATCCTTGGGATGCGAAGACGTAAAGAAGATGCGCTCCACACCCGTATCGCCCACGGCACGCAGCAGATCGGCAAAACGCGGCTTGCCAAACAGATCGCGACCATATGAGTTAACGTTTTGGCCCAGCAGCGTAATCTCACGCACGCCCTGGCGCACCAAACCGGTCACCTCGTCGACAATCTCCTCGAAGGAGCGGCTCTTTTCGCGACCGCGCACGTACGGAACGATGCAATAGGTACAGAAATTATTGCAGCCCGTCATGATGGGCACCCAAGCGTGATACTGGGTCTCGCGATGCCACGGCATGCTCATGGCATCCGTATCCTCATGCTCATTGGTGCGGATATGACGCTTGCCATCAAGGAACGCCTCGGCAATGAGCTCTGCCACATGTGCGATGGAATGCGTACCAAAGATGACATTGACGTTATCGACGTTGGTGAGCAGGCCCTCGCCATCGCGCTGCGCGATGCAACCACCAACGGCAACCACACGCTTGCCCGAAGGCGAAGGCGGCAGGCTTTTACAGGAATTGCACTGGCCGTACAGGCGAGTATCGGCGGCCTCGCGCACGCAGCATGTCATGAAGACAACAATATCGGCATGCTCGGGATCGAGCGCCATGAGGCAACCATACGAATCGAGCAGACCGCTCACACGCTCGGAGTCGTGCTGATTCATCTGACAGCCAAAGGTGCGGATAAAGTAGGTTTTACCGGCAAGAATATCGCGTACGGAACGCTGGTCCATGTGCATAAGTCCTAACGATGGGGAGCGAAACGAGCCAAGCAGAAGCTATGCCACAGGCTTAACATCATCCATGACGACGTTATCCATAGCAGCTCGATTGATCTGGTGAACGTAGATAGAAAGGCGGATGGCCGTGCGCGACTCCCCGTTAATGAGGATGTCGGAGAACACAGGCGCGCAGGAAATATCAAAACCGGTTGGAATCAAAAAACCGCGCGCGATAGCAACGGCCTTAATGGCCTGGTTGACAGCACCGGCACCGACACACTGGATGTTGACGGGTACACCATCCTTGACCATGCCGGCGATGGCGCCGGCAACGGACGCGGGCGATGATTTGCTTGATACCTTCAGGCAATCCATGAAGAAACTCCTGCGTTTAAAAGTACGTTTTAACTGCAATAACTTTATCGTACCGAGTGGACTCGGTAAAGGCGCTATTCCTCTTTGGCAAGATCGAAGGTCACGGTGATTCGATCACGCGAAACACGGATCTTTGGGTCGCCGCAAAGATTGAGATAGTACCGGGCGGCAAGGTCATTAAAGTCGCGCTCCACAGCACGCGAAAACTGTGCCATGTCATCCTTGGCAATACGCAGCCCACGACGATCCTTCGCGAGATCGACAGGAGCCGGCGCATGCGAGGATGAGTCACGCTCGCGCAGCAGACGCGCAGTCACACCGCGAACGGGCTTAATCTGCCCTGCCAAAATTCGATGAGCCGTGCGCTCGGACATCTCAAGACCCAAACCCGAACAGATACGGATAAAGTCCTCGGCATCGGAGGCAAGGCTTAAACGATCGACAACCGGAAGCTCGCTCTCGTCGTCAATGAACAGGAGACGAGACGTATCGAGCCGACTTGACGACTGAGCATAAAGTGTCGCGGCAATCTCAGACGGAGAACCAAGATAGACATCGCAACCACGCAACTCCTCGAGCGCAAACTCACAAGCAGCGCGAATAATATTATGCGGACCGCGAGCACAGACATAATGACCGTCCTCATCCTTGACGGCCTGAGGCCAGCTGGACTGATCGGCGCGCTCACTGAGGCGGTCTACCGCGACGCTCACCTTAAAGGCTGAACCAAGATCGACACCGGACGTGACCACGCGGGCCTCGTCGGTGTTCTGCTTAATCGAGAACAATGCCATGCCTCGACCGTGAACGCCCCAACGATCCATCTTCATGCTCTCGAGCTTGGAGGTAACGCGGGCATCGAAGATGCGCTCCTGCATATCCTGCGGCACGCCCGACCCGTTATCCAGAAAGACGAGCGTACGGACGCCATCTTCCTTGGTCGTGGCGAGATAGACCTTGTCGGCGCCGGCATCGCGAGCGTTGCGCAGCATTTCGATGACAATATCCTCGACATGCTGAATGTCGTGCTTTGCCTGGCGCCGCTCGGCCTCCGAAACGCGGAGGCGGACATACCCCTCGCCAAGGTTCTCCTCGACGCGAAGGTTGCCCTCCCCCGACATCGACGCGATAAATGAGATGAGCTCGTTCGCGTCGTTCATGTTATTTAGCGATATCGACAGCGCGGCTCTCGCGAATCACGACGACGCGCACCTGACCGGGATACTCCATCTCTTCCTCGATCTGATGGGCGATGTCATGAGCCAAGACCGTGGACTGAGCATCGGAAATCTTGTCCGGCTGAACCATGACGTGGACCTCGCGACCAGCCTGCATGGCATAGGTACGCTCGACGCCGTCATGGGAGTTGGCAATCTCCTCGAGCTTCTCAAGGCGCTTGATGTAGTTCTCGGCCGATTCGCGACGGGCACCGGGACGAGAGGCAGAAACGGCATCGGCAGCCTGGACCAGAACATCGAGCACCGTGTTGGGGTCGACGTCGGCGTGGTGAGCCTCAATAGCGTGAACGATAACGGGCTTCTCGCCATAGCGACGGGCGAGCTCAGCGCCGATAACGGCATGCGGACCCTCGACGTCATGGTCGATAGCCTTGCCAAGATCGTGCAGCAGGCCGGCACGCTTGGCGGTCACAACGTCCAGGCCAAGCTCGGAAGCCATCACGCCGCACAGGTCGGAAACCTCGAGGGAATGCTGGAGCACGTTCTGACCAAACGAGGTGCGGTAGCGCAGAGCACCCAGGGTCTTAACGATCTCGGGGTGCAGATCGTGGATACCGGTATCGAAGGCAGCCTGTTCGCCAGCCTCGCGCACGCGCTGTTGAACCAAGTCGGCGGCCTTGTGATACATCTCCTCGATACGGGCAGGATGAATGCGGCCGTCAGCAATAAGGTTCTCGAGGGCGACGCGGGCGGTCTCGCGACGGACCGGATCGAAGCTCGAAAGCACGACGGTCTCGGGCGTATCATCGATCACGAGGTTGACGCCGGAAACCTGCTCGAAGGTGCGGATATTGCGACCCTCGCGGCCGATGATGCGACCCTTCAGGTCGTCAGACGGAATATGCACGGAGGTAACGGTGACCTCGGCGGTGTGATCGGCGGCACAGCGCTGAATCGCCAGGGACAAGATCTCCTGGGCGGTCTTGTGGCACTCGGCGCGAACCTGCTGCTCGGACTCACGGATGATCGTAGCGGCCTCGTGGGTAACCTCGCCACGAACCTTGTCGAGGAGTTCCTTGTGAGCATCCTCGCGGGTCAGGTCGGCGATGCGCTCGAGCTCCGAGGTCTGCTTGGCGCAAAGCTCCTCAAGCTCACGGGAGCGCTTCTCGACCTGGCCAGCCTGGCTGGACAGCTGATGTTCACGCTTGTCGAGGGCATCGTTGCGGCGATCGAGGGACTCCTCGCGCTGCATCACACGGTTCTCGAGCGTACGAATCTCGCTCTTACGCTGCTTGTCCTCGGCCTCGGCAGCCTGCTTGTTCTTGATAATCTCTTCCTTGGCCTCAAGCAGAGCCTCTTTTTTGAGGGTCTCGGCCTGACGCTTTGCATCACCGATGAGGGACTCAGCCTGTGCGTGTGCCGACTGGATCTTTTCGTCGGCCTCGTGAAGACTACCCTGCTTGGCGGTGCGCATGTAGGTAATGGCGGCGATGGCACCCAAAACAATGCCAACGAGCGCTGCGATGATAGGCATGCTCACTCCTTTTTATGGATTCGTTACACAACAAAGCGAACCGTCCTTACGAACGGCTCGCGACATTTGAGTAATATGGGCGCAGCTTATGCGGGTCGGATACAGATAAACATATAAACAAACTCATCAAAGATGAGCACATATCACAAAGCAAATGACAGTGTTTATCGTACGTTGAACCGTAACAACTGTCAAATAAATGGAC
>JAXKFZ010000141.1:0-3055 GCA_036550635.1 Collinsella sp.
AGGACGAGAAGACCGTTGAGCCGGCGGCTCGCGAGCAGAAGCCTGTTGAGCCGCAGCTTGAGGTTGATGCCGAGGCCAAGGGCCAGCAGCCTACTGATGAGCAGGCGGAGCAGGGCGCGTCGAGCAAGCCTCGCCGCCGTCGCCATCGTGGGGGCCGCAGTTCCCATGCCGAGACTGCAACCGAGAAGACCACGCCGCAGAACGAGGATGCGAAGGCCGAGGTTTCTTCGGGGCAGCCTAAGCGCCAGCCGGCGAAGGAGAGCAAGTCCGTTCGTCCGCAGAAGCAGGCGTCTATGCCGAAGCACGAGCGCAATTCCCAGGGCGATTCTAAGCGCAAGTCTCAGAAGAAGCCGGAGTCTGCCGCAGCAGATACTGCTGCCCAGCAGCCCAAGTCGTCCGTCCACGGCGAGGTCTCGGCGTTTGCCCTTGCCCGCGTTTTAGGCAGGCAGCTGCTCAAGGTTGTCCCTACGCCTACGGCGCTCTCTAAGATCAAGGAGCAGCAGACACAGATCGTAAAGGTCGAGGGCAAGGACGGCAAAAAGGCTCCGCAGCGCACTCAGCACAACGAGATGTCCAACCGCAAGATTGCCGAGGAAATCGCAATCATCCAGGCTTGGATCGAGCAGAACCGAGGTGCCGATACGCCGGTTGCCTCGCGCCGCCAGCGTGCCTACCAGATCTTTAACGACGAGAAGGCTTTTGACGGCAAGCACGGTGAGCGCTTGATCAGGCGTATGACCGAAAAGGGCATCAGCATGCAGGCGATCAAGGTCGCCCCCAATCGCCCCGTGCACTTTACGGGCTTCTTTACGCTGGGCGCCGACAAGCCGTTCATTATGGTCGAGAACCTGGACACCTACGACGAGATCGTCAAGCTGCTGCGTGGCCGCAAGCACGCCAAGCTCTTTGGCATCAAGGTGGGCGGCGTGATTTTTGGCGGCGGATGCAAGGCGAGCGTCTCGCATGCCCTGGACGATTATCTGGCTGAGATTGGCTATCGCTTTAACTACGTCTACTACGTAGGCGACATCGATCGCGAGGGCGCGCGCATTGTCGAGCAGGCTCGCAATGCCAATGTGGTTGAGATTCGCCTGCATGCCGGCATGTACCGTGCCATGCTCGCCGAGCATAAGCGTCGCGTGAAGGCCGGCGGCGAGTGCGAGCCCGCGGCTGCCAACCAGGGCGTGCCGCAGAACCTGGCGGCGACGATCAAGGATCTGCCCATGGTTACGCGCGTGCAGTTCCGCAACGTGCTGCGCGAGGGCGGGCGCATTCCGCAGGAGATTCTGATGACCGCAGACTATCGGGATGGCGACTCGGGAAGCTTCGACCGCACGGCACTTTGTAGATAGCGGCTCTCTATTCGGAACTGGGCTGATTATTTCTAGATGTAAGGCGCTCTTGGTCGTTATGGGCCTGGGGCGCCTGTCTTGTATAGGTCGATTTTTGGGACATGCCTGAAAATCTACCTTCTACTTCTCGTGTAGGACGAGAAGTTTCGGTCATAACTTCTCGTCCTACACGAGAAGTTATATACTCAAGATGTTGAAAGGAGAGCATCATGGCACCTACAGCGTTGAGTATTGCGGAGATTGTTGCCGAGGCCCGTTCCTTTGAGATTCCTCATGTCGTGCATCGAGACGATGTCATCGGTGATCTTCCTGAGCCAAAGCCGTTCAATCTTGTCCATATCATCACGGGCATCAGGCGCTGCGGTAAAACGTTCTATGCGTTTCAGTGGATTCGTCGCCTTATCGATCGCGGTATCGATCCCGAGCGTATCTTTTATTTCAATTTTGCCGACGATCGTCTTCGGCCTGCGCCGGACACGCTTATGAGCGACATATTGGAAGAATATTGGCGGCAAGTTCCCTCTGCGCGGTCAAAGGGCTGTTATCTCTTTTTGGATGAGGTGCAGGAGACTGATGGATGGCAGGGCGTGTGTCAACGGTTGGCTGAGCATGAGAATGTGACGCTTGTTATTACTGGATCTTCTTCGAAGCTCTCGGCTGATGAAATCGCGACGCAGTTCCGCGGTCGTTCGCAGGAGCATGCCATGCATCCGCTCTCGTTTCGCGAGTATTGTGCGTTTCATCACATTGAAACGCCGGATATGCCTACTGATGCTGGAGCTCCAGCTGTTTCTCCGCAGCAACGGACTGATTTGGAATCGGCATACGACCGTTACCTCGTAGAGGGTGGCTTCCCTGGGGTTCAGGAGCTTGATGCCGGTTCGCGCATTCAGATGCTTCAGGCTTATCTACGAGATGTTGTTGCTAGAGATATTCTTGAGCGAAGTGGGCGTACAGATATCGCGCTCGCCAACCAAGTGGGGCTCTTCTGCCTGAGGAACACGGGGTGCGACCTCTCGGTTAACCGTTTGCTGGATGCTTTAAAGTCTGTCGGATATCGAGCGTCATGGGAAAAGATCAGTGAGCTCGTGCGCCTGTTCCAGCAGGCTCATCTCATTGGTTTGCTCCCGGAGTATTCGACGGCGCTATCGCCGAAGACAACGACAATGGATAAAGTCTATGCCGTCGATCAGGGGATGGCGTATGCGACGTCGCGCGCCAATCAGCAGGATATCGGAAAGCGTCTGGAGACTGCGATATATGCCGAGCTCATGCGTCGAACGGCAAACGGTCGCATGGAAACGGTGACTTCATATACGGCCCCGACGCAGACGCGAGAAAAGGTCGATTTTCTGGTTGGAGATGCCTTGGCATCAGATCCCTATGCTCTCTTCCAGGCGACGGTCGATATGACGGCGGAGAAAACACGCCGGCGTGAAGTCGGCTCCCTTGAGATGGCGATGTCAAAAACTGGGATCAAAGACGCAAAAATCATCACGCTGCGCGAGGCGACCCAGATCGAAACGGAGCACGGCATTATCGAAGTCATTCCCGCATGGAAATGGTCGCTTGGTCTGAAGTAGGGCGTGCGGTCCCGTCGGGCGGGGGCACCGGTTTAGGTTTCCTGCTCTACAGTCCTGCTCACGACGGAGGCCACATTAAGTGGCCTCCTGTTCGTGCGGAACTCGCGATAAACCTAAGCC
>JAXKFZ010000142.1:0-10960 GCA_036550635.1 Collinsella sp.
GCCCACGTCTTGAGCGACAGCGTATCGATCTCGATAAAGCCGGCGCTGGCCTTCTCGTCAAACGTGGTGTCGCGGTCGTAGGTAGCCAGACCGTAGTCGTAGAGGCTGAAGGGGCTCTTGCGGCCGACGACATGGCAGTTGCCCTTAAAGAACTTCAGACGGACGGTGCCGGTCACGAACTTCTGGGTGTCGGCCATAAAGGCGTCGAGCGCGTTCTTGAGCGGGCTGTACCACTGACCGTTATACACGGCGGTGGCCCAATCCTGCTCGAGCTTGATCTTGGTCTTGAGCAAGTCGCCCTCGACGCAGATGTCCTCGAGTGCCTTGTGGGCGGTGATGAGCGTCAGGGCTCCGGGAACCTCATAGCATTCGCGGCTCTTGAGGCCCACCAGACGATCCTCAACCAGGTCGAGACGGCCAAAGCCGTTGTCGCCCGAAATCTTGTTGAGGGCGATGACGATCTCGGAAAGCTTCATCTTCTTGCCGTCGACGGCGACGGGCTTGCCGGCCTCAAACTCAATCTCGGTATACGTCGGGGTGTCGGGCGTGTCCTCGGGATTCTTGGTCATAACCCAGGCGTCGTCGAGAGGCTCGTTCCAGGGATCCTCCAGGTGGCCGCACTCAATAGCACGACCCCACAGGTTGTCGTCGATGGAATAGGGGTTGTCGTTGGCACCCTCGGGAACCGGCACGTTGTGGGCGTGGGCATAGGCGACCTCGTCGGGACGGCACTTCAGATCCCACTCGCGAACCGGGGCGATAACCTTGAGCTCGGGGTCGAGGGCCTTGACGGCAGCCTCAAAACGAACCTGGTCGTTACCCTTGCCGGTGCAGCCGTGGGCGACGTAGGTCGCGCCAAACTCGTGAGCGACCTCGACAAGCTTCTTGGCGAGCAGCGGGCGAGACAGGGCGGAAAGCAGCGGATACTTGTTCTCGTACATGGAGTTTGCGGCGATGGCCTTAGTCAAGAACTCATCGGAGAACTCGTCGCGCAGGTCGAGCACCTGGCAATCGAGAACGCCCAGGTCGAGGGCCTTCTGCTTCTTGGCGTCCAGGCCGGTCTCCTCCTGGCCCACGTTGCCGCAGACACAAACGACATCGAGATTCTTCTCGTCCTGGAGCCACTTGACACATACGGATGTATCAAGACCACCGGAATATGCGAGAACGACTTTTTCCTTGCTCATGGCTGTTTCCTTTCGCCCTTGGTAGCTAGTTAGAACATCGGTCAGTTGCAAGTCATTTCAAGGTCATATACCGTGCAATATCAGGTTAAATAGCAAAAATCAGCACATACATGCCCTAGAAACATGCAGCAATGTCGTGCTAAAACCCAACGACCTCAAAATGACTCTGTTGAGGCAATTCGCCCCATACGGACAGAGACGATTGTTATCGTCGTCGGGAAATTGCGCGCTGGCGTCGGATGGCATTGTCTGCAGTGGTGATGATCTTTACGAACTGCATCTGCCTCTCCTTTCACGTATCGCCGGGCGCAATTCAAATATCGTAAACGGTACCTTTTACTCGGTAAGCGGTTGTTTTTCCGTCTCCGTTTTCGATGGTCGCTATATTACGCTAAAGTGCCCGCAGCACAAGCGACAAATTCAAATTTCTGAAAAGTTTTTTCATTACTTTGTGAAGCGTGGTGCAAATACGCACCATTCCTGCGAAAATACGCTCGACTACTAGTTGATGGTTATAACGTCTGAAACAATCTCGAAACGAAAGGCGCATTTTTATGCAAACTTACGAATCGGACGCCAACATCGGCAACATTAAGATTCTCGCCGTCGATATGGACAAGACGCTGCTGACCGACGAGCGTGTGCTGCCCCAGGGTCTTGATGAGCGCCTGGACAAGCTCGCCGACGCCGGCATCGTATTCTGCCCCGCCAGCGGACGTCCCGCCCCCAAGCTCGAGGAGATGTTCGAGGGCATCAAGAACCGCCTCGCCTTTTGTCCCGACAACGGAGCTTGCGTGATCTATCGCGGCAGCTATATCTATAAAAGCAATATTGACGTGGAGCTGTATCAGCAGGTCTTGAACCGTGCCTCGGAGGATCCTCGCGCTGTCCCCGTCCTGTGCTGCTTCGACGAGTTCTACGTGCTTGCCCGCGACCATCAATACCACGACGAGATCAGCGTCTACTACAACACAATCAACTACGTAGACAGCTTTGAGGGCATTGATTTCGAGTCCAACAAGATTTCGGTCTTCTTCCCCGGCTACGACGCCGAGCCCGCTTTCCGCGAGACCTATAGCCCCGAGTTCTCGGACAAACTCTACGTCACCAACGCTGGGCGCGAGTGGATCGACTTTATGAACCTGGGCGTCGACAAGGGCGCCGGCGTCGCTCACCTGTGCGAGCACCTGGGCATCGATATTGCCGATGCTGCCGCCGTGGGCGATACCTACAACGACATCCCCATGCTGGAGCGCGTCGGGCATAGCTTTATCGTGGACAATGCCGAGGAGCACATGAACGCGCACGCCAAGTGGCGCATTCCGAGCAACAACGACGGGGGCGTACTGACGCTCATCGACGCTATCTTGGCGGCCCGGTAGCCGTCCCATCGGGCCTGGCCGGGCGGCACAGGATAACTTTTCGCTCGGTCAGGTCCTGCGCAAGACGAAAGCCACATTAAGTGGCTTTCTTTGCGTGCGGAATCTACGAAAAGTTACCCGGTGCCGCCCGGCCAGGCCCTAGGTTTACTTTCCTGCCGCCAAGATGGCGTCTTGAGTGTCTAGATACTTAGGCTGAATTTAATTGAACGAAGGACGCTCCTTGTTGATGAGGGGCGTCCTTCTGGTTTTGGTTACTTTGGAATTGTGGTCGTGCCCTTACTTGGCGTCTGCCCAGGTCACTCCAGTCGAAGCTTCGGCGATTAGGGGAACGCGAAGGTCCACTGCGTGCTCCATGACGTCGCGGACCATGGTGGTTAGGCGCTCGACTTCGTCGATGGGGCACTCAAAGTCCAGTTCGTCGTGCACTTGCAGGATCATGTGGGCGGCAAAGCCTTCCTCTTCCAGGCGGCGGCTTACGCGGGCCATCGCGATCTTGATGATGTCGGCGGCGGTTCCCTGCATGGGATGGTTCATGGCCGTGCGCTCGCCAAAGCCGCGGAGTTGCGGGTTTTTGGCCTTGAGCTCCGGAATATGACGACGGCGGCCGTACATGGTCTCGGCGTAGCCCGTCTGCTTGGCGCGTGCCACCACGTTGTCGAGGAACGTGCGCACGCCCGGGTAGGCCTCGTAGTAGCGGTCGATCATGTCGCGTGCCTCGGCCATCGAGATATGCAGCGACTGCGACAGGCCGTAGGCCTGCTGGCCATACACGATGCCAAAGTTCACGGCCTTGGCGCGACTGCGCAAGTCGGGCGTTACCTCGGACACCGGCACACCAAACACGCGCGCCGCCGTCTCGGCATGGAAGTCCTCGCCCTCGTTAAAGGCGCGCACCAAGTGCTCGTCACCTGAGAGATGCGCCAGCAGACGCAGCTCGATCTGCGAGTAGTCCACCGCCAAAAAGACGCTTCCCTCGCCTGCCGAAAACGCCGTCTTGACGGTACGACCCAGCTCCGAGCGCGTCGGGATGTTCTGCAGGTTCGGGTCGCTCGAGGACAGACGCCCCGTTGCCGTGATGGTCTGGTTGTACGTAGTGTGTACGCGACCGTCACCACGGCGTAGCGGGCCCAGCGTGTCCAGATAGGTGGACTTGATCTTAGACTTCTCACGCCAGTCCAAGATCAGACGCACGATTTCGTGGTCACGCGCAAGGTCGCTCAGCACCTTGGCGTTGGTCGAATAATAGCCGCGCTTAGTCTTCTTGAGGCCCTTGGTCGGAAGCCCCATCACATCAAAGAGCACGTGCGACAGCTGCATGGGACTGCCAATATTAAAGGTCTCGTCACCCGCCAGGTCGCGAATACTGCGCTCAACCTCGGTAATCTGGGTCGCCAGACCCTCGGACAGACTGTGCAGACGGTCGGGGTCCACGAGCATGCCCGCGCGCTCCATCTTGGCAAGTACCGGAACGAGCGGCATCTCGATGCCATCGAACACGTTGGCGGCATTCTCACGGGCCATGCACTCGCGCAACGGTGCCACGAGCGCCAGCGTCAGAGCCGCAGTACGGGCGGCAGGCGCCGGAGCGTCCTCACCGGCACCCTCTGCGCCGCGCGCCGCAGGCAGCGCCATCTGCAGATACGTATCGGCAAGATATGCCTCATCGAACTCGGAGCGATCGGAATCCAGCAGATAGGCAGCGACCACGGTATCGAAGATACGCGTGGAATCGGTAGCGAGCGGATCCATGAGCTCGGGCTCAGAAGAATCGACGGGCGAAAGCTCGTGCAACAGCGCCTTCATATCCGGGCTCGCCACGCGACCCTCCATAAACAGACGCGCGAGCACGCCGGCAATCACGCCGTGAACGAAGTTGAAGCCCTCAACCTCAGCCGCCGCACAGCTGTCGCCCTCCTCGAGCGCGAACAGGCCCTTGGACGTCGCCAACCACAGCGTGCGCGTCAGTCCAAAGAGCGCGCCCTCTTCCTTGTCGTCGTCCACCACGGCGGCGACCCACTCGCCGGCATCAATCGCGCGGGAGACCTCAGCCGCAACGGCACCAAGCGCGTCGGCATCGCCGGCGGCTGCGCGAACCATAGCAGGTATCTCAACCACACTGGAGGCAGCAGCAGCCCCGCCCTCGCCGCCGACCAGCGCCAAGAAACGGTTCTGCATGGCGGTGATACCAAGCGTACCCAGCGCCGCGGAAACCTCATCGGCAGAAAACGCCGGGAAGGACGTCGCCTCAAAGTCGAGCTCGACGGGCGCATCGGTGCGAATTGTCGCAACCTTGCGGCTCAGTAGTGCGTCATCGATGTGTGCACGCAGGTTCTCGCCCATCTTGCCCTTGACCTCATCGGCATGCGCGATGACTTCGTCCAGGCTACCGTACTTCGCAATGAGCGCACTCGCCTTTTTGGGACCGATGCCCGGTACACCGGGGATGTTGTCGGACGTATCGCCCTTCAGACCATAAAAATCGGGCACGAGCGCCGGCGTAATGCCGTGATACAGGTCGTCCACGCTCTCGGGCGTCATGATCGCCACGTCAGACAGGCCCTTGCGGGTCGAGACCACGTTGACGTGCTCGGTCACGAGTTGATACATGTCGCGGTCGCCGGTCACCAGTAGCATGTCGCAGCCGGCCTGCTCGCCCAGGCGCGCCATGGTTCCCAGGATATCGTCGCCTTCCCAGCCCTCGGACTGCAGAATCGGCACGTTGAGCGCGGTGAGCAACTCCTTAATCATAGGGAACTGCGCATGCAGATCGGGGTCCATGGGCGGGCGTTGCGCCTTATACTGCGGCAGCATCTCCATGCGCACGCGCGGCTTACCCTTGTCAAACGCCACGACCACACCGTCGGGGTTAAAGGCATCGATCATCTTAAGAAACATGTTCAGAAAGCCGAAAATCGCGTTGGTGGGGCGACCGTCCGGCGCGTTCATGGTCGGCGGCACGGCGTGAAAGGCGCGGTGCATGAGCGAGTTGCCGTCGATAACGGCAAAAGTGCGGCGCTTGTCAGACATATTAAATACCTCGCTTTGGGCTGGGCACGGTTTGCTCACTCCAGTTTACACGCTCCCCGCCCCGCGGCCACCTCACATCAAGCTCCCCCGCCACCGTGAGCCCGCGCGTGATACGATGGCTCACGGTACATCAACCAGCACGATCGATCCGAAAGGAGCCTGCGTCATGGAGCGTCCCTGCGCATGGAAAAAGTACACGCCACAGCAAGTCGAGGAGCTCGAGGAGCTTTGCCGCGGCTATAAGCAGTTTTTGAGCGAGAACAAGACCGAGCGCCTGTGCGTCAAGACCGGCATCAAGATGGCCGAGGAGGCGGGATACGTCGACCTGGAGACCGTGATCGCCGAAGGCCGCGAGCTCAAGGCAGGCGACAAGGTGTACGCCGCCAATCACGGCAAGGACCTCATGCTCGTCAACCTGGGCAACGCCCCGCTCGAGCAGGGCTTTAACATCCTGGGCGCCCACGTGGACTCGCCGCGCCTAGACCTTAAGCAGAACCCCGCCTTCGAGGCCGGCGACATGGCTTATCTCGACACGCACTACTATGGCGGCGTCAAGAGCTACCACTGGGTCGCTTCCCCGCTCGCACTCGTGGGCGTCATCTGCAAAAAGGACGGCACCACCGTCGACATCAACATCGGTGACAAGGCCGACGATCCGGTCTTTACCATCTCCGACCTGCTGATCCACCTCTCGAGCGAGCAGATGGCCAAGCCCGCCAAGGACGCCGTCGACGCCGAGATCCTCGACGTGATCGTGGGCGGCCGCCCCGTCAAGTTTGACGAGGACGACAAGGACGCTCCCAAGGAGCCCGTCAAGCAGATGTTC
Organism: Collinsella sp.; assembly: GCA_036550635.1. Taxonomy (GTDB): domain Bacteria; phylum Actinomycetota; class Coriobacteriia; order Coriobacteriales; family Coriobacteriaceae; genus Collinsella. The sequence continues at coordinate 6,423 of JAXKFZ010000142.1, forward strand.
CTGGATATCCTCAAGGAGCAGTACGACGTCGAGGAGGAGGACTTCCTCTCCGCCGAGATCGAGGTCGTGCCCGCCGGCCCCGCCCGTGACATGGGCCTCGACCGCTCCATGATTCTGGGCTATGGCCACGACGACCGTGTCTGCGCCTATCCGTCCATGCTCGCCCAGATCAACGTCGCCAACGTGGAGCGCACGAGCATCACACTCATCGTCGACAAGGAGGAGATCGGTTCCGTAGGTGCCACCGGCATGACGAGCCGCTTCTTCGAGAACACCGTCGCCGAGATCATGACGCTCGCCGGCGAGGATAGCCCGCTGGCCCTGCGCCGCGCGCTCGCCCGCAGCCGCATGCTCTCCTCCGACGTGTCCGCCGGCTTCGACCCGGGCTACGCCGGCAAGTTCGAAACCAAGAACGCAGCCTTTATGGGTCGCGGCCTGTGCTTTAACAAGTACACGGGCAGCCGCGGCAAGGGCGGCTCTAACGACGCCGACGCCGAGTATGTGGCCCTCATCCGCGACATCATGGACGAGGCCGGCGTGGACTTCCAGACCTGCGAGCTCGGTCGCGTCAACGCGGGCGGCGGCGGCACCATCGCATACATCATGGCTAAGTACGGCATGAACGTCATCGACTCTGGCGTTGCCGTCCTGTCCATGCACGCCCTGTGGGAGGTCGCTAACAAGGCCGATATCTACGAGGCCTATCGCGGCTACAAGGCCTTCATCGAGCGCGCGTAACCAACCCTTCATCAGTTGCGGTGAAATACAGACTAAACTGGCCCATAAACGGCCAAACAGACCGTATTCCACCGCAACTTCCTTTTTGGCAGAGGAGAGTCCATGCTGCAGGTCGTCATTTCGCCCGCCAAGCAGATGCGCGCGGCCCAAGATGCTTTTGAAGTCCTGGGCATTCCACCCTTTGCGCGCGAGACGGCTCGCCTCCACCGCGCACTGCTAGATATCGAGCGGAATGAAGGCAGCGACAGCCTGCAGGCGCTATGGAACGTGAGTGACAAACTGCTGGGGCCTTGCCTCAACACCCTGCATGAGTTCGGGCCCATCCTGAAAAACGGCGATCTCGACAATCCCGCACTCGCCTGTCACCTCTCCCCTGCCGTCATGTCCTACCACGGCATTCAATACCAGAGCATGGCGCCCGAGGTGATGGATTCCGCGCAGCTCGCATGGCTGCAAGACCATCTCTGGATCCTCTCGGGGCTTTACGGATGCGTACGCCCCTTTCATGCCGTTGAACCGTATCGGCTGGAGATGGGCGCGAAGCTTGCCGTCGGCGATGCCCGAGACCTCTACGCGTTTTGGGGCAACAAGCTCGCACGGGCCATCGCTCCGGCGGGCTCCAACGCTACGATCGTCAACCTCGCCAGCGCGGAATACGCCAAAGCCGTTCTGCCCCGTCTCACCACCGACGCCACGGTCGTCACATGCCTCTTTGGCGAAGGCATCCGCAACGGCAAACCCATCCAACGCTCGACCGCCAGCAAAAAGGCGCGCGGCTCCATGGTTCGCTGGATGGCAGAAAACAAGCTCGAAGATGCAAGCGAACTTACCGCATTCAACATCGGCTATCGGCACATCCCCGAGCTTTCAGACAAAAACACCCTGGTTTTCATGAACGCGCAGGCACTATAGGCCCGCCGTTTCCAAACACCCCGTTACTCCGCCAAGCCATCGGCCTTTGCAATCTCGCTCGTCGAGCCATCTTGGTAGGTAATCTTAACGTGCTCCACCTCGGATACCGCAGCGCCCGCCGGGGGCTCCAAGCGCCATTCCGTCAGCGCAATGTCCATGGTCGTGGGCACGTCCCCTTGATCTTTGAGCTTCACCGTCAGCGTTTTGAGCGTCGCATCAAACGTCACGCGTTCGATTTCTTCGCCCGGAATAGACCCGCCGCTCAGCTGCAGCTGCACAAACTCGTCGCGCGGATACCAATAGTCGCCCGGTGCGGCAACCGTGTTGCCACCAGAAACTTTCATGGTCATAATCGGCAGGCCCTCGTCGGCTTCAAACCCCCAGGTGGCACCGCCAGGACCGCCGAACGTCCAAATACAAAAGGCAAGCACCAGCACGGCAAGCACCGCAAAACCAATCGCGACCAACCCATGGTGCGCACGGCTTTCCTCGGCCGATACATCCCATTGCGTCTCTCGATATAGATGCTTGTCTTCCATGTACGCCTCCCCACAGGCACGCTCGTTGGCCCAATCGTACCCATTCAGGCTATACTTGAGCCCATAACATAACGGGGAGCTTGCAGGACAAGACGGCAGGCTGAGACTGGGCGCGCCCGCCCTGACCCGCAAACCTGATATGGGTAATGCCAACGAAGGGAGCCGTGCCAATGAGCACACAGACCGAGCCCAAGCTCGTCACGCAAATCGACTTCGCCCGTGCCGGGCAGATCACGCCGCAGATGAAGGAAGTCGCCGAGCGCGAGCATCGCGACCCTGAGTACATCCGCGAGCGCGTGGCCGACGGCCGCATCGCCATTCCCGCCAACATCGTGCATATCAAAAAGGGCATGCGCGCCTTTGGCGTCGGTGAGGGCCTGTCCACCAAGGTCAACGTGAACTTGGGCATCTCGGGCGACAAGGCCGATGCCGCCGAGGAATGGAAGAAGGTCAAGATCGCCGAGGACTTTGGCGCCGACGCCATCATGGACCTCTCCAACTCGGGCAAGACGCGCCAGTTCCGCCAGCAGCTCATCGACGAGACGCCGCTCATGGTAGGCACCGTCCCCATGTACGACGCCATCGGCTACATGGAAAAGCCGCTGGTCAAGCTCACCAAGGACGACCTGTTCGAAGTCGTGCGCGCGCATGCCGAGGACGGCGTGGACTTTATGACCATTCACTGCGGCATCAACAAGTCGGTCACCAAGACCTTTAAGGAGACCGGCCGCCTGATGAACATCGTGAGCCGCGGCGGCTCACTGCTGTTTGGCTGGATGGAGGTCACCGGTAACGAGAACCCGTTCTATGAGTTCTACGACGAGTTGCTCGAGATTTGCCACGAGTACGACGTGACGATTTCGCTCGGCGACTCCTGCCGCCCGGGCTGCCTCTACGACTCCAACGACGCCACCGAGACCGCCGAGATGATCGAGCTGGGCAAGCTGTGCAAGCGCGCTTGGGCCGCCGGCGTCCAGGTCATGGTCGAGGGCCCGGGTCACATGGCGCTCGACGAGATTGCCGCCAACATGAAGCTGCAGAAGCGCCTGTGTCACAACGCCCCGTTCTATGTGCTCGGGCCGCTGGTGACCGATATCGGCGTGGGCTACGACCACATCACCGCTGCCATCGGCGGCGCCATCTCCGCCAGTTCCGGTGCCGACTTCCTGTGCTACGTGACACCGGCAGAGCACCTATGTCTGCCTAACGCCCAGGATGTGCTCGACGGCCTCATGGCCACCAAGATCGCCGCACACGCCGCCGACATCGCCAAAAAGGTGCCCCACGCCCGCGATATGGACGACAAGATGGGCCAGGCACGCCGCAAGCTCGACTGGGACGCCATGTGGAAGTGCGCGCTCGACCCGGTTACGGGCAAGAAGCGCTACGAGGAGTCCCCCGCCGCCACCGAGGGCACTTGCACCATGTGTGGCAAGATGTGCGCCGTCCGCACCGTCAACAAAATCTTCGAGGGCACCACGATCGACCTCGGCATGGAGGACTAGCCCTGTCGCCGCGGCCGCTTCTGGCGGCGAGCCGGTGCCTGTCAATTGTTGACGTGTGAACATTTGCTTGCATTTGCGTAAAGATTGCATCGCCCGCCCGGGTTCGACATAGAGTCGGCCCGGGCATCTTTATAATGCTGGCTTATAGACCCATTTGATTCCGACCGAACAAGGGAGCGAACATGGATCGCAGTAAGGTACCTGCCGTTCTATCCATCGCAGGATCCGATTCCAGCGGTGGCGCCGGCATTCAGGCCGACATCAAGACCATCACGGCGCACCGCCTGTATGCCGAGACGGCCATCACCGCCATCACCGCACAGAACACCCTGGGTGTCACCGCCGTGCAGGATATCTCGCCAGATATCGTAGCCGCGCAAATTGACGCCGTTTTTGACGATATCCGCCCGAGCGCCGTCAAGATCGGCATGGTTTCTTCTGTCGAGATTATCGATGTTATCGCCGACCGCCTGAGCGCCTGGAAGGCGACAAACGTGGTAGTCGACCCCGTCATGGTAGCCACCTCGGGCGCACGGCTGATTGCCGAAGATGCCGCCGAGGCGCTCACCCGCCGCCTGTTCCCGCTAGCGACGGTTATCACGCCCAATATTCCCGAGGCCATGGCCCTGCTCGACTACGAGGTCGACTCCGAGCGCACGCAGCAAAATGCTGCCATGCTCCTCACCCGCCGCTTTGGTTGCGCATCCCTCGTTAAGGGTGGGCATCTTGTCAACGAGGCCAACGATGTACTGGCCGAACCCGCGCCACTCGATGACGAGGGCAACCATCTGGGAGATCCACTCACCACGTGGTTCCGCCACAAGCGCATCGAGACCGACAACAC